>NZ_JBFULE010000563.1:0-3542 GCF_056400485.1 Roseateles sp. P5_B10 | reverse complement strand
GAAGAGCACGACGGCCGGCAGCGAGGCGAGCAGCGACCCCGCCATCAACACGGCGGCCGATTGCGGGTTGAAGCTCAGGTCGCCCGCCATCTTGCCGAGTTGCAGCGGCAGGGTCAGCGTGGCCGCGTCGTTGACGACGAGCAGCGGCCACAGGAAGTTGTTCCATTCGCCCACCGCCACAGGGATGGCAATGGCCGCCAGAGCTGGCCGCAGCATGGGCAGCACGACGCTCCACCAGATGCGCAGCGTGCCGGCGCCGTCCAGGGTCGCCGCGCTGATGAGTTCATCGGGCACGCTCAGCATGGCCTGGCGGAAGTAGAAGACGACGAAGGCCTTGGCCAAGCCCGGCACCAGCAAGGCGGCGTACGTGTTGATCCAGCCCAGCTGCGCCACAGTGACGAAGTTGGGCACGATGGTGACTTCCCACGGCAGCATCATCGACACCAGCAGCGCGCGGAACAGCCAGCGGCTGCCGGGGAAGGGCTTCTTGGTTAGCACGAAGGCGACGAGGGACGCCGCCAGCAGGCTGACGACCGTGACGACGATGGTGACGAGCAGGCTGTTGGCATAAAAGCGCAAAAAGCCGTGGCCCTCGACCTGCACCTGCAGGATGCCGGCGAGCTTGGTCGGATCGGCCGTGGTACCGGCCCAGTCGGGGTTGAAGAAGTTGCGCGACGTGGGAGCGTGGGGCAGCAGCGTGGGCGGCTGGCGCAGCAGCTCGGCCACGGTCTTGAAGGCGCCGGCGGCCATCCAGTAGTAGGGCAGCAGCATGGCGGGCACCAGCAGCCACAGCGGTGCCTGGAGGAGGCGAGTCCACTTCRTCGCCCGCCCTCCCGGCCGATCAGCTTGAGGTTCAGCCAGGTCAGGCCGAACAGCAGCGTCGTCAGCACCCAGGCGGCCGCCGAGGCCAGGCCCAAGTCGAGCTGGCGAAAGCCCCGGTCGAAGAGATAGGTGACCAGCATCAGCGCCGAGTCCAGCGGGCCGCCGAGCGTCTCGACCGCGCCGTAGAGCAGATAGGGCTCATAGAAGACCTGGAAGCTGGCGATCATGCCGGTCACGCTCACATAGACCAGTGTGGGGCGCAGGTTGGGCAGCGTGATGTGCAGCAGCTGCTGCCAGCGTGAGGCACCATCCAGACGCGCGGCCTGGTAGAGCTCTTCGGGGATGGCGCGCAGGCCGGCGACGAAGATGACGAGGTTGTAGCCGAGCACCGACCAGACGCCGACGAGGACGAGAACGGGCATCGTCCATTGCGGGTCACCGAGGAAGCGCGCCGGCTCCAGGCCGACGGCCGCGCGGATGCTGTTGAACAGGCCATAGGCCTCGGAGTTGGCCAGCCACTTCCAGGCTGAGATGGCGCCGACGCCGCCGGCCACGGCCGGCAGGAAGAAGGCCACGCGCACCCACTGGTGCAGCCGCGAGTTGCTGCCGAAGTTCAGCGCCAGCACCAGGCCCAGCAGCACGGCGATGACCGACACCGAGGCCATGTAGGTGGCGGTGTTGCCCAGCGCCGTCCAGAAGCGCTCGTCGGCGAAGAGCTCGGCGTAGTTGCGCAGGCCGATCCAGTTGGGGGCGTCGGTGGCGTGGTAGTCGGTGAAGCTCAGCCAGGCGGAGCGCAACACGGGCCAGACGCCGAACAGGCCGAACAGGGCAAAGAAGGGCGCGACGAGCAACATGTCACGGCCATGGCGGCGCCAGATCATGGCTGCGCTCCCAATGCTGCCAGTGCACGGTTCATGACGGCGGCCGCGCGGCTCAGCTCCACCTGTGGGTCGCCGCCGGCCAGCACGACGCGCTGCACGGCGCGGGTGACGATGTAGTCCTGGCGCATCCATGCGGGGCAGGGCGGCGGGCCCTCGGCGTCGGCGAGCTGGGTCAGCAGCGCCTCGCGGTGGGGCAGGGGCAGGGTGGCGATCTGATCCTGCCGGCCGGAGGGCAGCCACATGCCGCCGTAGGCCAATGCGGCCTCGGCCATGCGGCGCGTGACCTCGGGCTGGTAGACGGTGCGCATGAAGTCCAGTGCCAGCTCGCGATTGGGCGAGAAGCGTGTGATGGCCAGCACCGTGCCGCCCAGCACTGCGGTGCGCTTGCCCGTCGGGCCGATGGGCAGCGGCGCGGCGGCCCACCGCCCGACCAGGCCCTTGTGAACCATGTCCATTCGCGACAGCAGCCAGGTGCCGGACTGCATCAACCCGTAGGCGCCGCTTTCCAGGCCGCCGTCGGCGTCGGGCCAGCCATCGGTGGGCGCTTGCAGCTCGCGGTACAGGCGCGCGTAATAGGTCAGCGCACGCACGGCCTCGGGGCTGTCGATGACGGCGCGTGCGCAGTTGGCGTCGTAGACCGCGCCGCCGGCCTGGCGCAGGTAAGGGTAGAAGCCCAGCCAGCTGGTATTGCCCCATTGCTGTGCAAAGCCGTGTCCCTGGGCGCGTTGCGCGCGGGCGACACGGATGAAGCTTTCCCAGTCTCCGGGTGCCTCGGCAGCCAGGTCGCTGCGGTAGTACTGCAGCTGCACATGCATGTCGAAGGGGGCACCGTAGAGGCGGCCGTCCGGGCGGCGGATGGCGCGCAGCGCGCCGGGGTTGGCGTGCTGTTCGAGCTGGCGGGCGAGGTCGGGCGCAGCCTGGTTCAGGTCGACCAGAGCGCCCTTGGCGCCGAGCGCGATCGCGTAGGAGGTGCTGCCGGTGACGAGATCGGGCCCACGCCGGCTGGCCAGTGCCGCGGAGTACTTGGTCATCGCGTCAGCCCAGGGCACGTCGCGCACTTCCACGGTGACATCCGGATGGGTGGAGCGGAAAGCGGCGACGGCCGGCTGCATGACCTGAGGCGTCTTGTCGTCGCCCACCATCCAGATGACCAGGCGGGCGGCGTGGGCGAGTGGCACGCCGGCAGCGAGACCGAGGACCAGCGCCGCCTGGGTGAGCAGGGCTTTCATTGCGGGGGAAGCGCGTGGCCGGCTTGGCCACTTTGTCTCGTTGTTGTTTACTAAACGGACGGGATTATGTGCGGCAGTTGAGCGGCTGTGTTGACTGTCTCTTCCAGAAAACATCAGGAATATCCCCGAGTGCTAGCGTTGTCGTAGAGAAACAGAATGCGCAACAGAACAATGTTTAGCTTTGCTTGTGGCGAAGCAGGAGACAAGCCGCGGCCGCGTTGAGGCGCGGCGCAGAGGCTGATCGGCGAAGCGTGCCGTTCGGCTCGGGGTCTCCCGCCGCGGGCTGGTGTGCAACGCAACCGCAACGACTCCGACACGTGAGCCCTGAACGACTGATCGATCTGCACGACGACTGGCTGCTGGCCGAGGCGCCCGAGGGCCTTGGCGGGCCGGCGCTGTCGGCTCTGCCCGCTGATGCCTGGCTGCCGGCCACAGTGCCCGGCACGGCCCATGGCGCGTTGCTGGCGGCCGGGCGCATTCCCGATCCCTTCTACGGCATGAACGAGACCGAGGTGCGCTGGGTCGGCGAGCGCCGCTGGGCCTGGCGGCTGGGCTTCGAGGCCGGCGCGCTGGCCGACCACGAGGACCTGGTCYTCGAGGGTCTGGACAC
>NZ_JBFULE010000562.1:0-3549 GCF_056400485.1 Roseateles sp. P5_B10 | reverse complement strand
GCGCCAGGACTGGGGCTATGACGGCGTCGTCATCACCGATGCGCTGATGATGAAGGCCGTGGCCGAGCGCTTCGGCTATGCGAGGTCCGCCGTCATGGCCATCGAGGCCGGCGCCGACATGGTGCTGGCCCAGGGCTCGCCGCCCGAGCAGCTCGTGGCGATCCATGCGCTACGCGATGCCTTCAACAGCGGCCGATTGACGCCCGAGCAGGGCGAGACGGCCAATCGCCGCCTCGACCGCCTCGCCGCCGCCTACCCGGCCCGTGCCGTGGACGACAGCGCTGCCCGCGCCGCCGACCATGCGTTGATGGCCGAAGCCTGGGCCGCGGGCCTGACCGCACTGCGCGGTGCCAGGCCGCCGGCTTTGGATGCACCCATCCGCGTCATCGTGCAGGGCGATGTGCCGACCGACATGGTCTCCGAGGCCGGCCCCACTGGCCGACAAGCCGTGGCCCTGTTCGAGTCCTTCAGCGACGCCCAGGTCCAGATGGTCGACGACATCGCCCAGCTCGACTGGCGCACCGTGCCCAAGGACGGGCGTGTCAATGTGCTGGTCTCTACGCGCCGCGCCCGCTACGGCTTGGCCGCGAGCGAGTGGCGGCCCGACCTGCACCTGTCGCTGTGGAATCCCTACCAGAGCCTGGATGTCGCCGGCCCGACCGTGCTGAGCTGGGGCTTTGCGCCTGGCGCGCTGGCCGGCCTCAAGGCCTGGCTGGAAGGCCGAGCCCTAGCCACCGGCCGCGCGCCGCAGGGACTGCAGTGATGGAACAGGCTCGGACTCCAATGAGGTGGGTGCCCACCCTGTACTTCGTGCAGGGCATGCAGTTCTTCGTCGTCATGCTCATCGCGGGCCTGATGTTCAAGAACCTGGGGGTCGAGAACGACCAGATCGCCCGCTGGACGGCCGTGCTCGGCCTGGCGTGGGCCATCAAGCCGCTGTGGAGCCCGTTCCTGGAACTCGCGCGCAGCAAGAAGCTGATCGTCGTCGTGGCGCAGTACGTCGGCGCCGTGGGCCTGGGGCTGATGGCGCTGGCGCTGCACCTGCCGCACTGGTTCGGCGCGGCCATCGTCGTGCTTTTCCTGATCGCCTATGCGTCGGCCACGCATGACATCGCCTGCGACGGCCTCTACATGGCCTCGCTCGACGAGAAGCGCCAGGCCGCCTATGCCGGCTGGCAGGGCGCCTTCTTCAACGGCGCGCGCTTCTTCATCACCGGCGTCATCCTGAAGCTGGCGGGCCATCTGGAAGGCACGATGGGTGCAGCCAACGCCTGGTCCACCGTCTTCCTGGCGCTGGCCGGCCTGGTGGCCGTGCTGGCCACCTACAACGCCCGCTTCCTGCCCGGCACGCTGAGCACCGAGCACAGCGAACTGACGGCCTCGGGTGTGGCCGCAATGCTGAAGGAGGTTGTCGTCGACTTCTTCCAGAAGCCGGGCATCTGGCGCGCCRTGCTCTTCATCGTCATGTTCCGCTTCGCCGAAGGCCAGGTGCAGACCATTGGCCCGCTCTTCCTGCTGGAAGCGCGCGACAAGGGGGGGCTCGGCCTGACGACCGGCCAGGTGGCCGACGTCTACGGCTGGGTGGGCACGGGTGCGTTCCTCGTCGGGTCCGTGCTGGGTGGCTGGGTCACCAGCAAGCTCAGCCTGCAGCGCGCGATGCCGCTGCTGCTGGTGGCCATGAGTGTGCCCAACATCACCTTCTATTACCTCGCCAGCCAGCTGCCGGCCGATATGCCGCACATCGCCGCCGCCGTGGGCGTGGAGATGTTCGGCTATGGCTTCGGCTTCGTCGGCATGATCCTGTACATCATGCAGGCCGTGGCCCCGGGCCGCTTCCAGACGGCCCACTATGCGCTCGGTTCGGGCGTCATGCAGCTGGGCTTCATCTTCGCCAAGTCCATCAGCGGCGACATCCAGATCGCGATGGGCTACCAGCAGTTCTTCGCCTGGACGATTGGCTGTGGCCTGCCGGCATTGCTGCTGCTGCTGTGGGTGCCGATGCCGCGCAAGGCCGCGCCGGCCGAGGCCGTGCCGGCATGAAGGCCGCGGCGCTGTTGCTGGTTGCCGCGGCTCCTGCATTCGCCGCTGGCGAGTTCTTCGACGACTTCTCGCAGACGAGCCTGGCCGCGCTCCGCCAGAGCGGCTGGGTGCTGCGCGAGGGCACCGGCCACCCGGGCCTGCCGGGTGCACGCTTCGCCGCCACGCAGCTCTCGCTGGACGGCGGACTGCTCAAGCTGAAGATGTCAACGGACGGCACGCCGGCCAACACCTCGCTGGCCCAGCTCTGCGCGGCTCGCAAGTTCCTGGTTGGCACGACGACGGCGCGTGTGCGCTTTCGCGACACGGCGGGCTCACGCGACCCCATCGTCCAGAGCTTCTTCCTGGCCGGGCCGCTCAAGCACGACTACGACCCCGACTTCAGCGAGGTCGACTTCGAATACCTGCCGCATGGCGGCTGGGGCGAGCCGGAGACGCGGCTCTACGGCGTCAGCTGGCACACGGTGCGCATCGACCCCTGGGAGTCCTTCAACCAGGCCGCCATCGTGCAGGGCTCCTTCGACGGCTGGCAAGTGCTGACCGTGCAGGTCGAGGCCACACGCACACGCCACTACGTCAACGGCAGATTGATGGGCGAGCACACCGGCCGCAATGTGCCCGCCAAGCCGATGGCGATCAGCTTCAATCATTGGATTTCCGACGGTGCGACGGCGGGTGCGCCGCGCGACTACGAATTTGAGGTCGACTGGGTGCTGCACGAGGCCGGCAAGACGCTGAGCTCCACCGCGATGCAGACCCGTGCCGCGCAATTGCGCAAAGAGGGCGTGACCCGCCGCGATACCGTGCCGGATGCCGGCCTGACGAGCGAATGCAATCTATGAAGAAGACCCTGATCGCCGCCCTGGCGCTGGCTGCCTCCCTTGCGCAGGCGCAAACGAAGCCCGTCGTCGGCACCTACATCCTGGCCGAACGCGGCGTCGACGTCGTCGAGCAACTGCAGCCCGGCCGCGTCACGCACCTGCTCTATGCCTTCCTGCTGATTTGTGGCGAAGGAGAGCGCGCCAAGGAGGCCACAGCCTGTGCCGGCAAGCCCAATTTCAGCATCGCACCGCATGCCGACCAGGACATCTTCTCCGCCGCCTTCCAGCGCCTGAAGGTCCGCGACCCCAAGGTGCAGGTGCTGGCATCGGTGGGAGGCTGGGGCGGCTCCGATCCCTT
This sequence comes from Roseateles sp. P5_B10, assembly GCF_056400485.1. Lineage (NCBI taxonomy): Bacteria > Pseudomonadati > Pseudomonadota > Betaproteobacteria > Burkholderiales > Sphaerotilaceae > Roseateles > Roseateles sp. P5_B10. The sequence goes on along the minus strand of NZ_JBFULE010000562.1, from coordinate 333 downwards.
CTTCCACCTGGCCGCGACAGCCCAGGGCCGCGCGGCTTTCGTCAAGTCCTCGGTGGACTGGCTGCGTGCCCACCCGGGCTTCGACGGCCTGGACATCGACTGGGAGCATCCCGGTTCCAACGGCTCGGTCAACGGCGTGCCACTGGGCAGCCCGGCCGATGCCGAGAACTACGTGCTGCTGATGCAGGATTTGCGCGTGGGGCTGGATGCCCTGGGTCGCGATGTCGGCAAGCGCTACGCGCTGACCACCGCGATTGCCACGACCAAGGAGCAGTTGGCTCGCATGGCGATGGGCCGCGCGGCGCCGTCGCTGGACCTGGTCTTCATGATGAC
>NZ_JBFULE010000561.1:0-3555 GCF_056400485.1 Roseateles sp. P5_B10 | reverse complement strand
CAACGGCAGCATCATTGCGCTGGACGTGCTGGAGTTCGAGCCCATCGAAGGCGTGCAGTTCATCCAGGGCGATTTTCAGGAGGACGCGGTGCTGGCAGAGCTGGAGGCGGCTCTGGCCGGCCGTCCGGTGGACGTCGTCGTGTCGGACATGGCGCCCAATATGTCGGGTATTGCGTCCACCGATGCCGCCCGCATCTCCGGCCTGGTCGAGCTGGCCGTCGATTTCGCCAGCAGCCACCTCAAGCCCGAGGGCGCGCTGGTGGCCAAGGTCTTCCATGGCAGCGGCTACGACGAGCTCGTGAACCTCTTCAAAACACATTTCAAGGTCTTCAAGGTCGTGAAGCCCAAAGCCTCCCGCATCCGCTCTTCCGAGACATTCTTGGTGGGCATGGGACTGAAAAACCGCTGATTACAGGGGTAGGCCCCTTGCCGCCCCTAAAATCGCCCCCACTGTCCTGAAACCCGCGCTGGGCCATCAGGGCCAAGGAGTCGCAGTGAACAATCAATGGTTTTCGAAGTTCGCCGTCTGGATCGTGATCGCGCTGGTGCTGTTCACGGTCGTCAAGCAGTTCGGCGGCACCACGGCACCCGGTAAGCAGGTGACCTATTCCGAGTTCCTGGATCTCGTCCAGGCGCGCCGGATCAAATCCGCGACGCTGCCCGACGGCATCACCGGTGACATCTACGCCGAAGACACCGAAGGCAACAAGCTGCGCACGCTGGCCACCTACCAGGATCGTGGCCTGGTCGGCGACCTGCGCAATAACGGCGTCAAGTTCGACATCAAGCCGCGTGAAGAGCAGAGCTTCCTGGTCAGCATGCTGATCAACTGGACGCCGATGCTGCTGCTGATCGGTGTCTGGGTCTACTTCATGCGCCAGATGCAGGGTGGCGGCAAGGGCGGGGCATTCAGCTTCGGCAAATCCAAGGCCCGCATGCTGGACGAGGCCAACAACACCGTCACCTTCGCCGACGTCGCTGGTTGCGATGAAGCCAAGGAAGAGGTCAAGGAACTGGTCGACTTCCTGAAGGATCCGCAGAAATTCCAGAAGCTCGGCGGCCGTATCCCGCGTGGTGTGTTGCTTGTCGGCCCTCCGGGTACCGGCAAGACGCTGCTGGCCAAGTCCATCGCCGGTGAAGCCAAGGTGCCCTTCTTCACGATCTCGGGCTCCGACTTCGTCGAGATGTTCGTCGGCGTTGGCGCGGCCCGCGTGCGAGACATGTTCGAGCAGGCCAAGAAGAGCGCGCCCTGCATCATCTTCATCGACGAAATCGACGCCGTCGGCCGYCATCGCGGCGCMGGCCTGGGCGGYGGCAATGATGAGCGCGARCAGACGCTGAACCAGATGCTGGTCGAGATGGATGGCTTCGAGACCAATCTCGGCGTCATCGTCATCGCCGCCACCAACCGACCCGACATCCTCGACCCCGCGCTGCTGCGCCCCGGCCGCTTCGACCGCCAGGTCTATGTCACGCTGCCGGACATCCGCGGCCGCGAGCAGATCCTGAACGTGCACATGCGCRAGGTGCCTATCGGCCAGGACGTCAACGCGTCCATCCTCGCCCGCGGCACGCCTGGCATGAGCGGTGCCGACCTGGCCAACCTCGTCAACGAGGCTGCCCTGTTCGCCGCGCGCCGCAATGGTCGCCTGGTGGAAATGATCGACTTCGAGCGCGCCAAGGACAAGCTCTACATGGGCCCCGAGCGCAAGAGCATGGTCATGACCGAGGACGAGAAGCGCGCCACGGCGTACCACGAGTCTGGTCATGCCGTCGTCGCCGAGCTGCTGCCCGGCACAGACCCGGTTCACAAGGTCACCATCATGCCGCGCGGGCGCGCCTTGGGCGTGACCTGGCAGCTGCCTGAGCGTGACCAGCACAGCCTGTACTTCAAGCAGATGCTCAACAGCATCAGCATCATGTTCGGCGGCCGCATTGCCGAGGACCTGTTCGTCCACGACATCTCGACCGGTGCATCCAACGACTACGAACGCGCCACCCGCATGGCCCGCGACATGGTGACGCGCTACGGCATGAGCGAGGTGCTCGGCCCGATGGTCTATGCCGAGAACGAGGGCGAAGTCTTCCTCGGCCGCAGCATGACCAAGACGGCCAACATCAGCGAGAGCACGCAGCAGAAGGTCGACGGCGAGATCCGCCGCATCCTCGACCAGCAGTACGCCGTCGCGCAGAAGATCCTCGAGGACAACCGCGACAAGGTCGAGACCATGACCGAGGCGCTGATGAAGTGGGAAACCATCGACCGCGACCAGATCCTGGACATCATGGCCGGCCGCCCCCCACGCGCGCCTGACGACAAGCCGACCCCGAGCGGCCCGACCGGTGGTGGCACGCCGCCGGTCAGCACCGACGGCGCCCCCGCCGCGGCCTGATCCCCACCCCAACGACGGGCCCGGCTTCCACCGGGCCCGTTTTCCATTCCGAGCCGCCCATGCATTGGCAGACCCGCCGCTTCCGCCTTGATTTGAGCCACCCGCGCGTGATGGGCATCGTCAACGTGACGCCGGATTCCTTTTCCGACGGTGGCCGGCATGACGACACCCGGACCGCCATCGCGCACTGCGAGCGCCTGGTGGCAGAAGGCGCCGACATCTTGGACATCGGTGGCGAGTCCACCCGCCCCGGCGCGCCGCGCGTCGATGCCGGCAGCGAATGGGCGCGTATCGACAAGGTGCTGGCCGCGGCGGTCACGTTAGGCGTTCCCGTTTCGGTCGACACCTACAAGCCAGACGTGATGCGCCGCGCGCTGGATGCCGGTGCGGACATCGTCAACGACGTGCAGGCCCTGCAACTGCCCGGCGCGCTGGCGGCTGTGGCCGGCAGCGGTGCGGGTGTCTGCCTGATGCACATGCGCGGCGAGCCGGCGTCGATGATGGAGCTGGCGGTCTACGGCGATGTGGTGGCCGAGGTCGGCGCCTTTCTCGCCCAACGCGCGCAAGCTGCGCGAGATTCGGGCATCCCGGCTGATGCCGTCGCGCTGGATCCGGGTTATGGCTTTGCCAAGAGCGCCGAGCACAACCTCCAGCTGCTGGCCGGGCAGCAACGCCTGGCCGGGCTGGGCTATCCGCTGCTGGTGGGCTGGTCGCGCAAGCGCACACTGGGCGACATCACCGGTCGGCCGGTGGACCAGCGCCTGCCGGCCAGCCTGGCCGCCGCGCTGCGGGCCGTCAGCGCAGGCGCGAACGTGATTCGTGTGCACGATGTCGCCGCCACCGTGGACGCGCTCAAGGTCTGGGCCGCGGTCGATGCGGCGACAATCCCTGCCACGAAATAAGAAGGAAGAGCTCGATGGCCCGCAAGTATTTTGGAACCGACGGCATTCGGGGCACGGTGGGCCAGGACCCGATCACGCCGGACTTCATGCTGCGCCTGGGCCATGCCGTCGGTCGCGTGCTGCGCAAGACGGACGAGCGGCCCACGGTGCTGATCGGCAAGGACACGCGCATCTCGGGCTACATGATCGAGTCCGCACTGGAGGCCGGTTTCRCTTCGGCCGGCGTGAATGTGCTGCTGACCGGCCCGCTGCCGACCCCG
>NZ_JBFULE010000560.1:0-3559 GCF_056400485.1 Roseateles sp. P5_B10 | reverse complement strand
GTCGATGCCGTTGGCCTTCAGCGTCTGGGCGATGACGGCAACCTGGTCTTCCTCCAGATCTGGCGCGATCTTGACGAACATCGGCACGCGCCGACCGCTCTGGCTGTCGAGCTGTTGCTTGCGCTGCTGCAGCGTGCCCAGCAAGGCACCCAGTGCTTCGTCGCTCTGCAGCGCGCGCAGGTTCTTGGTGTTGGGGCTGGAGATGTTGACGGTGATGTAGTCGGCATGCGGATGCACGCCCTCCAGGCCGAGCAGGTAGTCGTCCGCAGCGTTCTCGATGGGCGTCGCGGCGTTCTTGCCGATGTTCAGGCCGAGGATGCCGCCGGCCTTGCGGAAGCTGTGGGCGCGCTTCACGTTGGCGATGAAGCTTGCGAGCCCCTCGTTGTTGAAGCCCAGGCGGTTGATCAGCGCGTGGGCTTCGGGCAGGCGGAACATGCGCGGCTTGTCGTTGCCCGGCTGGCCTTTGGGCGTCACGGTGCCGACCTCGATGAAACCGAAGCCCATCGCGCCCAGGCCGTCGATGCAGCGGCCGTTCTTGTCCAGGCCGGCGGCCAGGCCGATGCGGTTCGGGAAGCGCAGGCCGGCGATGGTGACCGGATCGCTGATGCGTTCGCCGCACCAGAGCAGTTGCGCGGGCGTGTTCTGCAGCTTCGCGATGCTGTTCAGCGTCAGCTCATGGGCGTGCTCGGGGTCCAGGCCGAACAGGAAGGGGCGGGTGAGGGCGTAGGGGATCAGCGGCATAGCCCGTGATTCTCTCAGTCGCGGTCCCACGGCGGCACGTCGCCCATCTGCTCCAGCATGAAGTCGATCAGCGCCCGCACCTTGGGCGCCGGATGGCGGTTGGGCAGGTAGACGGCGTACAGGGTGTTGGCATCCGCCAGGCCGCCGACCGGCTGCCAGTCGGGCAGCACGGCCTTGAGCCGCCCCGCGCGCAGGTCTGCGCYGACGGCATAGGTGGGCAGCACGGCCAGGCCCAGGCCGGCCAGGGCGGCCACGCGCAGGGATTCGCTGCTGTTGGCCGTCAGCCCGCTTTCGAAGCGAAGCGCGCCGCGGGTCTCGACCTCGGCTTCGCCCAGTTCGCCGTGGCGGAAGCGCCAGCGGTCGGGCGATTGCAGATAGCCAAAGCGCAGGCAGCGGTGCCCGGAGATGTCGGCTACCGCCAGGGGTTCGCCATGAGTCTCGAGGTAGGCCGGCGCGGCGCAAAGCACGAAGCGGATCGTTGCCAGCCGCCGCGCCACCAACCCGTCCGACGGCTTGTGCGTCAGCCGCAGCACGACATCGAAGCCTTCCTCGGCCAGGTCGACATAGCGGTCGTTCAGCCCCAGCACGACGTCGATCTGTGGGTACCGCGCGCAGAACGCCGCCACCAGCGCCGTGAACTGCAGATTGCCGAAGGCGGTGGATACCGACAGCCGCAGCACGCCGCGCGGCTCGTCACGGCGGCCGGCCAACTCAGTCTCCAGCGCCAGCGACTCGTCCAGCAGCCGCAACGCGCGCTCGTAGACGGCCTGGCCCTCGGCCGTCGGGCTGACGCTGCGCGTCGTGCGGTGCAGCAGCCGCGTGCCGAGCTGGTCCTCCAGCCTCACCACCTGCTTGCTGACGGCCGACTTGGTGGTGCCCAGCAGGCGTGCGGCGCCCGAAAAGCCCTTGGCGTCGACGACGCGGGCGAAGGCTTGCAGGTCTTCAAGGCGGCCCATGGTAACTGTGCTCCGTTTGGAAACTCTGAATCGACTATTGGATGGATTGTGTCCTGGACCATTGATTCCTAGAGTGCAGCCATCCCTTTAAGGAGCTGCCATGTCCACCACATCGTTGTCGCCCTGCATGGCCCGGTCCTTCCGGCCCGGCCCGATCGATCGGCTGCTGAGCGCTGTCGTCGCGTCCAGCCTGCCGCTGCTCTTCATCTTGCTGTGGAGCAGCGGCTACGTCGCCGGCAAGCTGGCCCTGCCGCACACCGGGCCGCTGACCTTGCTGACCCTGCGCTTCGGCCTCGCCGCTGTCGTGCTGCTCGCTGTAGYGATGGCCACCGGCGCGCCCTGGCCGCACCGGGCGCGTGGTTGGGCGCATCTGGCCGTCGTCGGCCTGCTGATGCAGGTKCTGCACTTCTCTTGCATCTACTTCGCCTTGCAATGGGGCCTGAGCGCCGGCGTGGCCGGGCTGCTGATCGGGCTGATGCCGCTGGCGACGGCCCTGGGTGCCCACCTGTGGCTGGCCGAGCGCATTGGCCAGCGCCAGTTGCTGGCATTGCTCGGCGGCCTGGTGGGTGTGGGCCTGGTCATCGCCGACAAGCCTCTGAACGGCGCCTGGACCGCCTACGCCGTGGCCGGCCTGGGCCTGCTCGGCCTCGTCGCCGGCACGCTCTACCAGAAGCGCTTCTGCGCCCACATGGACCTGCGCAGCGGTGCCGGCGTGCAGATGGCCGTGTCGGCCCTGGCCGTTGCTGCGGTGGCAGGCCCGACCGAAGGATTTGCCATCGACTGGGCGCCCGAGCTGATCGGCTCGTGGTTGTGGCTGGGCCTGGTGAACTCCATTGGCGCCTTCAGCCTGATGTTCATCATGATCCGCCGCGGCCAGGCGGGGCAGGTGGCGCGGCTGTTCTTCCTGATCCCGGGCGTGTCGGCGCTGATGGGTTTCGTGCTGCTGGGCGAGCGCCTGGAGCCGCTGGCGCTGGCCGGTTTTGGCCTCTCTGCGCTGGCGGTGTGCTTTGCCGCCGCCAAGCGGTGAACCGACGGCTCGATAGAGCCGGCAAAATGCGGGGCTTGCCTGGAGCCCTGCAATGAAACCTTTAGACGATCCCCACCACGACCGCGAAGCGGGCTCCCGCGACGAGACGCGCGACACGACGCGTACCGATGACACCCGCATCGGCGCCGTCCGCGCGCTGATCAGCCCGGCCCTGCTGCTCGAGGAACTGCCCATCCCCGACGCGACGTTGGAGCTGGTCGAGCAGGCCCGCCAGCAGATCAGTGACGTGCTGCATGGCCGCGACGACCGCCTGCTTGTCATCGTCGGCCCCTGTTCCATCCACGACCACGACCAGGCGATGGACTACGCCCGCCTGTTGAAGACGGCGCGCGAGGAACTGAGCAGCGACCTGCTGATCGTCATGCGCGTCTACTTCGAGAAGCCGCGCACGACGGTGGGCTGGAAAGGCTACATCAACGACCCGCGCCTGGACGGCAGCTTCCACATGAACGAGGGCCTTCGCCTGGCGCGCCAACTGCTGCTCGACGTGAACGCGCTGGGCCTGCCGGCCGGCACCGAGTTCCTGGACCTGCTGTCGCCGCAGTACATCTCCGACCTGATCGCCTGGGGCGCCATCGGCGCGCGCACCACCGAGAGCCAGAGCCACCGCCAGCTCGCCTCGGGCCTGAGCTGCCCGGTCGGCTTCAAGAACGGCACCGACGGCGGTATCAAGGTCGCCAGCGACGCCGTGCTGGCCGCCAGCAGCGCGCATGCCTTCATGGGCATGACCAAGATGGGTACGGCCGCCATCTTCGAGACCCGCGGCAACGAGGACTGCCACGTCATCCTGCGCGGCGGCAAGGCGCCCAACTAC
>NZ_JBFULE010000559.1:0-3564 GCF_056400485.1 Roseateles sp. P5_B10 | reverse complement strand
TTTGGGCGGTCTGCGGCGTTGCAAATGCTCGCCATGGCCCCAGCCATGGCTGTGCTTTGCGCCTTGCAGCCCATCCCAAATCACGGCGCGCCGCATCGCGGGAACTCATTCAGCGCTTCCCTAGAATTTCATTATCCACGAGGGCCCTTCCCTATGACCTATGCCCCGACCTCGGCCTTGATTGCCGAACTGCTTGCCCGCCCCGCCGACGCCGACCGCCTGATGCGCGCCGCCTGCGCCGAGTTGCGCGCCCATCCCCTGCCACCAGCCCCGCCCGATGCCAACGCCCTGCGCACCGGCCTGGGCCGCGTTGCCGAGGCGGGGCTGGACGGCGTGCTGCATCGCCTCGTCGCCGATGTGCCACACGGCTGCGTGACGGAGAGCCTCGCTGCACTGCTGCGCCCGCCCGAACTGGCCTGGGACGAGGCCCAGGAGATCGACTGGGCCGCACGCCATTGGCAGGAATGCCGTGCCGAGGGTCAGCTCGACGAGGAACTGGCGGCCGACTTCGGCGAGTACTGGCGGCGCCTGGAATGGAGCGCGCTGCGCCAGCACCTTGTGCTGCTGGGGAACCTGGGCGAAGGCCATGCCGAGGAGCGCCGGCTGCTGGCCCATGTCGCCAAGACCTCGAGCCGCTATGTCGCCTTCGGGCCGCTCAAGCGGGCGATGGAGGCGCGCCATCCCGAATTCTTCGTGCTCGGCTTCAGCCTGCGCTGAGCGGAAAGCAAAACGACCCCGGGGCCGAGGCCGCGGGGTCGCCGTGGGGTGCGGATGAATCAGGCTTTGCGGCGGCGCTTGGCCAGGCCGACACCGGCCAGGGCGATGCCCACCAGCGCATAGCTGGCCGGTTCAGGCAGAGCGGCGGCACCGGTCTGGTAGGCCCACAGGCCCAGGTCGCTGTACGCCGAAGTGTTATTGGGGTTGTAGTGGTCCCAGCTGCCATTGGTGCCGGCGTAGGCGTAGGCATAGGCATTCGGGTTGCTGGCACCGACGTCGGCGTAGTTGCCCCACATCAGGCCGCGCGAGGACGAACCACCGATGACCGAGCTCAGCGCGTTCCAGTCGCTGCCGGGCGTGCTGGTCCACAGCGCATCCACGTCGCTCAGCGAAGCGACCGAGAAGCCGGCAGCGGTGGCCGTGTTGACCTGAGCCGTGTAGTTCATGTTGAACAGGTCGGGCAGCTGGAGCCAGACACGGCCGGTGGTCGTGTCCTGGAAGGTGGCATAGCCGTTCACATCGGCGTGCGCCACGAGGCCGGCGTGAGCGGCACTGGCGCCCAGGCCGATGACGGTAGTGAGGGCGACGGCCAACAGCTTGGTCGAGAAGGTCATTTGATTTATGGACTAGGGATTGACGWCGGACGCATGTTGCCCGCGTCGCCTCCAAGTTCCGCCCCCTCGCCTCCAGGGGGTCAGGCCATGCCTTGTGAACAAGTTCGCAGCCGCCCGGCCGCGTCTTCCCCCGTGGTCACGGGGAAGCGCCTCAGGGACAGGTCGCGCAGCCCGCTGCGACCAGCCAGGGGTCCTTGTCCTCGCCGCCGAAGATCTGCAGCAGGAAGTCGAGGAAGGCGCGCGTGCGTGCCGGCACGTATTTGCGGGTCGGCATGCCGGCCCACAGCGTCGTGCCAAACAGCCGCCACTGCGGCATGACGCGCTCCAGCGCCTGCTCCAGCAGCGCGTCCTCGACCATGAAGCTGGGCAGCCCGGCCACGCCAAGGCCGTGCAGGGCGGCGGCGTAATTGGTGTCCATGTGCGTCGTCGACAGCGCGGCGCGCGAGGGCACGATGGGCAGGGTGATCTCCTCGGTGCCGTCGCCGCGCTGCAGCGTCAGGCCGCGCATCAGCGAAGGCGTGGGCGGCAGCAGCGCGTCGTGCTGCTTGAGGTCGTGCGGGTGCTGGGGGCGGCCGCGCTGGTCCAGATAGTCGGGCGAGGCGCACATGATGAATTCACTGCGTGCCAGGCGGCGGGCGATGAAATCGCCGTCCAGCGTCTCGCGGGACAGGAAGATGGTCAGGTCGTAGGCGTCGTCCACCGTGTCGACCGGGCCCGGCGACGTGRTCTCCAGCGTCACCAGCGGGTACTCGCGATGGAACTTGGGCAGGTGCTTGGCGAGCTGATGCACCGCGATGGCCGGCGGGCACAGGATGCGCAGCAAGCCGCGCACCTCCTGCGTGGCCGAGGCGGCCAGGGCTGCCGCCTCGTCGACATCGGCCAGGATGCGCCGCGCCCGCTCCAGATAGGCCTCGCCGATCTCGGTCAGCGACAGCCGCCGCGTCGTGCGGTTCAAGAGCCGCGTGCCGAGATGCTCCTCCAGCTCGGCCACCAGCCGCGTGACGACGGCCGGCGCCAGGTCCAGCCCGCGTGCCGCGGCGGCAAAACTGCCCTCGTCGATGACGCGGACGAAAACCTTGATGGCGCGTAGCTGATCCATTCAGGGATGCGCAGCCATGACCTGGGCCACGGCTGCGGTCAAGCGCTTGCCATAGGGCACGTGCAGGAACTCGTTGGGCCCGTGGGCATTGCTCTTCGGTCCGAGCACGCCGCAGACCATCATCTGCGCCTTGGGGAAGCCCTTTTGCAGCATGCTCATCAGCGGGATGGTGCCGCCCTGGCCGATATAGCCGACCGGCGCGCCGAAATGGGCATGGCTGGCGTCGTTGAGCGCCTGGCTAAGCCAGGGCGACAGCTCCGGCGTGTTCCAGCCGGTGGCGCCATAAGCGCCGGCACGACCGTCGGGCGTGAAGGTCACCTTGGCGTTGTAGGGCGCGTTGTCCTCCAGCAGGGCCTTCAGCTTGAGGGCAGCTTCGTTGCCGTCAATGAGCGGCGGCAGGCGCAGCGACAGCTTGAAGGCGGTGTAGGGCCGCAGCACATTGCCGGCGTTCTTCAGCTCGGGGAAGCCATCGGCGCCGACAACCGACAGCGTCGGCCGCCAGGTGCGGTTCAGCAGCACCTCGACCGGGTCGGTCGTCACCGGCAGCACCGGGCCGCCGTCCGCACCGCAGGCCCAGGGCATGCGCTTGTAGACCTCTTCCTTCAGGATGGCCGCCGTCGCTTTGACCTGGTCCAGGCGGGCGCCGGGGATGTCGCAGTGGAAGCTTTCGGGCAGCAGACGGCCCGTCTTGCTGTCCTCCAGCCTGTCCAACACCTGGCGCAGGATGCGGAAGGACGAGGGCACGACGCCCGAAGCGTCGCCGCTATGGATGCCTTCGGCCAGCACCTCGACCTTCAGCACACCCGACACCATGCCGCGCAGCGAGGTCGTCAACCAGAGCTGGTCGTAGTTGCCGGCGCCAGAGTCCAGGCAGACCACCAGGGACACGTTGCCCAGCCGGGGACCGAGCAGGTCCAGGTAGGCCGGCAGGTCGAAGCTGCCGCTTTCCTCGCAAGTCTCGATCAGGCCGACGCAGCGCGGGCGCGGGATGCCCTGCTTGTCCAGCGCCATGATGGCCGTCAACGACGCGTAGACGGCATAACCATCGTCGGCGCCGCCGCGGCCATAGAGCAGACCGTTCTCATACTTGGGCGTCCAGGGGCCGAGGTCGTTGCGCCAGCCGCTGAACTCGGG
>NZ_JBFULE010000558.1:0-3572 GCF_056400485.1 Roseateles sp. P5_B10 | reverse complement strand
AGGTAGGGATCGTTATAGGTGGCCAAGCGGCGCTGGCTGACCTTGTCATAACCCAGCTGGGTGCCCTCGGTGCCGCGCTTGATGACGACGCCGGTGTCGGCCAGACCGGTGCCGCGCGTGGTGGTGGCCACCCCGGCGCTGGTCTCCAACCGGCCCTTGCTGACGACGAAGCGGTTGAGCTTGTCGTAGGCGTACCAGTAGTCMTGCGTGCCCCCGCCAAGCAGCCCGGCCAGGCCGTCCCAGTAGGTGGCGGTGATGCGCCGGCGGTTGCCGACGGCGTCGAACTCGTAGGCCACGTCGAAGAAGTTGGCGTCGCGCACCCGCGAGATGCGGTTGAGCTCGTCGTAGGTGATGGTGGCATTTTGGTAGGCGGTCGTCTTGGTGCCGTTGACGAGGCTGAAGGTGCCCTCAGCCACGCGGTTCCCGGCGTTGTCRTAGGCGTACTCGCTGGTGATGCTTTGCGTGTTGTCGGTGAAGGAGCGGATGTAGCCGTTGGCGTAGTAGGTGTAGTCGACGTTCTGGCTGCTGCTCTGGCCCGTGTGCACGGTGCTGGTCTGCTTGACGAGCTGGGCGGCGCTGTTGAAGGTGTAGGTGAACTGCGCGCCGCTGAGGTCCTGGTGCCAGGTGGTGTGGCCGAAGTAGTCGACCTTGTCGATGAGGCTGCGCCCGTCGGCCTGCAGCGTGGTGCGCACGTAGCCGCCGGTGGTGGTGGCCGCGCCGCCGGCGCCAGCCAGGCTGGTGATGCCGCTGGCACCAGCCTGGCGCAGCTCGTAGGTGTAGCCGGTGACGAAGCCGTTGCCGGAGACGGTCTGCACGACGCGCTGCAGGGCGTCGTAGTCGGTGCGGGTGGTGATGCTGAGCGCGTTGGTAGCGGTCAGGCGCTGGCCGAGTTCGTCGTAGGCGTAGTTGTCACTGAGGTCGCGGCCGGTGGCGAGGGTGTCGCTGGTGGCGTCGGCCAGGCGCTGCACGCCCTTGCGGGTGACGGTGGTGAGCAGGCTGCGCTTGTCGTAGCTGCGTTCGGTGACGGCGCCCTCGGCGTCGGTGACCTTGCGGGCGTCGCCGAAGATGTCGTACTGGCTCGTGCGGATGCCGCCGCCGGTGGCGTTGTAGGTGTCGGCGTTGCCGCCAGCGGCGTCGAATTCGTTCACAACCTGGGCGTCGTCGCCGCGGCTGCCGGCCAGGTATTGCACGCGGCTCAAGTTGCCGTTGGCGTCCAGCATGGTGGTGTGCCGGCCCAGCAGGTCGTAGCCGAAGCGGGTCTCGGGGCGGGCCCGGTAGCGGTAGCCGTTTTCTGCGGTGACGAAGGTCTCGGGGTCGAGCTTGGCGATGAGCTGTCCCTGGGTGTTGTATTGCAGCGTGGTCTTGGCGCCGGCAAGTTGGTCGGCCGTGAGTTGACCGGCCGTGAGGGCTGCTTGGCCCTTGCTCTTGCGGTCGTCGTTGATGGCGGCCAGCATGCGCTCGGCCACGCGTTCGTCACGCTCTTCCACCACGTCACCGAAGGCGTTGAAGGATTGGAAGCGTTTGATGGTGACTTTCGGCTCGTTGGTCAGAACGGTGACCAACTGCTGCACTTGCGAACGTCCATCGGACGTGAAGACGATACGGCCCGACTGAACGATGGGGTTGCCGACTTCGTCGGTGAGGAGGCTTCCCGAAGGACTCAAGGCACGCAGCACGTAATCGTAGGTCTGACCGTTCGAAATACCCGCATTGCGCGCATCGATCGTGAACGATGTATACCCACTCTCGGAACTTGAAGGCGGGTGATAGGTGCCATTCGCCGTGAACCACCGCCCATTCATCAAAACTTGCGCTCGTGAAACCTGACGGCCCTTGATGTTGAAGTCAACCGGCAGTGCCGTAGGGTCGGCTGAATCTGATGTGACGATGGTTCCGTCATTATGGAACTTGATGCTCACCGCGCCCGAGCCACTCGGCATGGTGTATTTAAGCGTCAACAGCCTTGGAGAGGGCGCCCCACCCTGCGGGCGGTAATTCCAAAGAGTGAATTCAGTCGCCGCATCAGGGAACGTGATGGCTGTTGAACTTTCCAGGACTGCACCTGTCGCGTCGTCAATCAGGCTGTAAGGAAGATATCGCCAGTGGCTGCTTGGCTGCCCGGAAAGCAAAGGGTCTGGCGCCAAGAATATTGCGCCCGGCTGACGATCTGTGTCGAGCGGGGGGTCGTATTGCCAAGTGATATTGCCACTTAAGTCTATCGAAAACGTTCCCCGACCAAATGCATAGGTTTGATGCATCGGATAGCTGGAACCGAGAGATCTATCAATGGAATATTTGAAGGTCTGCGGCCCTTTACCCTTGTACTGGCTAAGGTCGTAAGTGGAGTAAGTACCTGAGCCACTCACAAACCAGTCAAGTTCCGAAAGCCCCTGGGACCCAACGGCAAAACTAAACGAATCTCCACGAGAGTGAGAAACGTTGAACTTCGGAATTGCCCCGCTGGTGGCGGTAAAGGAATCTGCCCTGGGATATATAGACGCATTCCGGACGGTGGTAGACGCTGGCTCCCAAGCCGGCACCCACTGCTCGTTGTAAAGGCTACCCATCGTCACCGCGCTCTTGAGCACATCGATCTGCGGATCGATGGTCTGGGTGATGAGGTTGCGGGAGTTGTAGACGCTGACACGCGAGTACAGCGGCAGGAAGGCGGTGTCGGCAGGGTTGCGCTTGCCGGATGTAGCCTGCTGCAGGGTGAGGCTGCGCAGGTCGATGGCCACGTCCAGCCCGGCCACCTTGTAGGTCGCATCGCCATTGCCGCGGATCTCACGGGTCATGTTGCCGTTGGCGTCATAGACGTAGAACTTGATCGCCCCGTCGCCTGAATTGGTCTTCACGACCTTGCCCAGCGTGGAGTACTCGGCGAACTCCTCCCAGCCGTCGCCGATGCCCTTGGCGCTGAACTCGCCGAAGGCGTTGTAGCGGGTCTTGCGGGTTTCGGCCGCGGCGGTCTTGTCGCTCTCCCAGTGCTTCTCGACGACGATGCGCCCGGCCGCGTCGAACTCGTAGCTGGTGATGATGTCGCGCAGCTTGGGGGCGCTGGCGGTACTGTCCGAGCGGCGCACGTCCTTGTTCACGCGCCGGGCGAGGTTGCCGTTGGCGTCGTAGGCATACGTCGTGATGGCGCCGGCGGCGTCCGTCGTCTGCACGAGCAGGCCGTTGGCGTCGTAGCCGCTGAGCGTGATGCGGTCGTCCGTCTCAACGTTGGTGTCCTTGCCGCGCTGGATGCGGCGCCTGATCTGCCCCAGGCCGTCGTACTCGGTGTCGGTGGTGGGCCGAACGTCGGCGCCCTCGAAGTCCTTGTAGCCCGGCGCCTCGCGGTGCGTCTCGCGGTTCAGGCCGTCGTAGGTGAAGTCGGTCTCGTCGGCCTTGTCGCTGGCCAGGGCACTGGCAGTGGCGAACTCGCGGATTTTCTTCACCGCGCCCAGGCCGTTGTACTGGTACTGCGTGACGGCGTCGCTCGTGGCGAGCGTGCGGTTGCCGCTGGGGTCCACGCTGTCGTCAGTCACATTCTTGATGCGTTTCTCWTTGACGCGGCCCAGCCGGTCCAGGCT
>NZ_JBFULE010000557.1:0-3595 GCF_056400485.1 Roseateles sp. P5_B10 | reverse complement strand
GTTTCGTAGTAGCCCAGGCGTGCAGCGGCCATGGCTTGGGTGGCGAGTGCGCGGCATTCGCCCTCGGGCATCTCGGCCTGCTGGAACTGGAATGCCGCCTGGCGTGCGGATTCCAGCGCCGCAGCGAAATGACCCAGCAGGCGCAGCTCGACGCTGGCAATGCAGTGCGTGGCTTCCGCCTGGGCGGCCACGCTTCCCCGTTCAAGCGCGGCGTGGTGGGCGCGGCGCGCTGCATCCAGCGCGGCCTCGGCGCTGCCGGCATCGGCATAGGCCCTGGCTTGGGCCAGCGTGGCGTCGATCTGTGCTTGATCCATCCCTTGCCTCTGCTTCTGGTGGCGGGCGAAGCGGCGGAGTCTGAGGTGCGAGCGCGACGCTCCGGGGTAAACACGCTGTTGACTCGTCAAGTAATCACGGAAAGAATGCATGTAAACGTTTACATGACGACACAACGACCGACCCGCGCAAGCGGAGTTGGCACACGGATGAGACAACCGTTCCCGCCCGGCTTCCTCTGGGGCTGTGCGACTTCCGCCTATCAGATCGAAGGCTCGCCGCTGGCCGATGGCGCCGGCGTCAGCAACTGGCATCGTTTCGTGCGCACGCCGGGCCGCGTGCTCGGCGGCGATACCGGCGACATTGCCTGCGACCACTACCGCCGCATGAAGGACGACGTCGCGCTGATGCGCGAGCTCGGCCTCACGGCCTATCGCTTCAGCATTGCCTGGAATCGCGTGCTGCCCGAAGGCCGTGGCGCCGTGAACGCGGCCGGCCTGGATTTTTACGAACGCCTGGTCGACGAACTGCTGGCCGCTGGCATCCAGCCGATGGTGACGCTGCACCACTGGGACCTGCCCGCGGCGCTGGACGACCGTGGCGGCTGGCTCAACCCCGACATGCCCGATTGGTTCGCCGACTACGCGCAGGTCTGCTTCAAGGCGCTGGACGACCGCGTGCCGATGTGGGTCACGCTGAACGAACCCTGGGTCGTCGCCGACGGCGGCTTCATGCATGGTGCGCTGGCGCCCGGTCACAAGAGCGCCTTCGAGGCGGCCATCGTCGCCCACCGGCTGATGCAGTCACACGCCAAGGGCGTGCAGGCCTACCGCGCGACCGGAAAGAACAGGATCGGCCTGGTCGTCAACATCGAGCCCAAGCAGCTGCCGGCCGACGCCAGCGAGTACGACCGCCACGCCGCCGGGCTCGCCGACGCCTACATGAATCGGCAATACCTCGACCCGGCCCTGCTCGGCAGCTACCCTGCCGAGTTGCGCGAGGTCTTTGGTGAAGCCTGGCCCGACTGGCCGGCCGCCGAGGTCGAGGCACTCAAAGTCCCCGTCGACTTCCTCGGCCTGAACTACTACACCCGCGCCGTCGTGCGCTTTGATCCCAAGGCCTGGCCGGTGCCGGCGGTGCCGCAGCGCCAGCCCGGCGGCATCTACACCGAGACCGGCTGGGAGCTGCACCCACAGAGCCTGGMCGACACCCTCGTGTGGATGCACGAGCGCTACGGCGGCCTGCCGCTGTATGTGACCGAGAACGGCGCCGCCTTCTACGACCCGCCGGTGGCCATTGACGGCCGCGTTGACGATCCGCTGCGCGTGCACTATCTGCGCACCCATATCGCCGCCGTGCAGGACGCTATTCAAAGGGGCGCCGACGTGCGCGGCTACTGCGCCTGGTCGCTGTTCGACAACCTCGAATGGGCGCTCGGCTTTGCCAAGCGCTTCGGCCTCGTGCATGTGGACTTTCAGACACAGCAGCGCACCCCCAAGGCTAGCGCGCGCTTCTATGCTGAAGTCATCGCTTCCCACGGCGCCAACCTCTGACAACAAGATGACGGTCACCCCCGCCACGATCAAGGACGTCGCCCGCGTTGCCGGTGTGTCGGTCGCCACCGTTTCGCGCGCGCTCAACGGCGCCGAGAACGTGCTGCCGCACACGCGCCAGCGCATCGTCGAGGTCGCCCGCGAATTGCGCTATTCGCCGTCGGGGGCGGCGCGCAGCCTCATCACGCGACGCACCGACACCATCGGCGCCCTGCTGCCTGACCTGCACGGCGAATTCTTCTCCGAGCTGATCCGCGGCATCGACCAGGCCGCCCGGGCGCGCGGCCTGCATCTGCTGCTGTCGAGCTCCCACGACGATGCCAACGAGGCCGCGGCCGCGCTGCGCGCGATGAACGGCCGCGTTGACGGCCTCATCGTCATGTCGCCGCACGCCGACGACGATTTCCTGTCGCAGAACCTGCCGCCTGCCCTGCCGGCCGTGCTGCTGAACTCCGGCGTGCGCGGCGCGAGCCAGCGGGTCTTCGCCGTCGACAACTTCGGCGGCGCGCGCGCGATGACCGAGCACCTGGTGCGCAGTGGCCGGCGACGCATCGCTTTTCTCGGCGGCCCGCAGGCCAACTTCGAGGCGCGCGAACGCGAGCGCGGCTACCGTGCCGGCTTGGCCGTGGGTGCCGAGGCATGGCTGCTGGAGGGCGACTTCTCCGAAACAGGCGGCCAGCGCGCCGCGGCCGAGCTGCTGGCCCTGCCGGCGGGCCAGCGGCCCGATGCCGTCTTCGCCGCCAACGACATCATGGCCATCGGCCTGCTGGGTGCGCTGCAGGCCGGCGGTGTGCGCCTGCCCGAGGACATCGCGCTTGCCGGCTTCGACGACATCCCCATCGCCCGCTACGTCAGCCCGGCGCTGACGACCATGCACGTGCCCATTGCCGCGCTGGGCGGCCAGGCACTCGATGCGCTGGCCGACACCCTGGAGCGCAACGCCACCGACGCCGGCGCCACCGTGATGCCGGTGCAACTCGTTGTGCGGCAGTCGTGCGGCAGCGCCAAGACCTGATCCCGTCCAAACCACAGCACAACACAGGAGACAAGGACATCATGAGCACCCCGACCCCCCGCACCAAACCCAGACTTCTCACCCGCCATCTCTGCGCCGCCGGCCTGATCGGCGGGCTGCTGATGGCGGCCCTGCCCGCGCAGGCGCAGAGCGCCAGCGCCACCGTGCGCGGCACCATCACAGCGGCTGGCGCCACGGCGCCGGCAGGCACTGATGTCGTCGCCGTCAACAAGGCCAACGGCAATACCTACCGGACCAAGACCCTGCCCGACGGCAGCTATGTACTCGTCGGCCTGAACCCCGGCAACTACGAGGTCCGGGTGGCCGGTGCTGCCACCGGCAGTGTGGTTACGCTGTCCGTCGGCCAGAACGCGACGCTGGACCTCGGCAGCACGGACGCCAAGCTCGGCACAGTGGTGATCCAGGGCAGCGCGCAGCGCCAGGGCGTCATTGATTCGCAGGTCGGCACCACGGTGTCCAACAAGATGATCGAGGCCATCCCGCAGGCCACGCGCAACTTCCTGTCGGCAGYGGACTTCGCTCCCGGCGTGCGCTTCGACACCGACGCCAGCGGCAATACGCGTCTGCGCGGTGGCTCGCAAAACATTGACTCGGTCAATGTCTTCATCGACGGCGTCGGACGCAAGAACAACATCCTGCGCGGTGGCGTCAGTGGCCAGGACACCAGCCAGGGCAATCCCTTCCCGCAGGCAGCTATCGCCGAGTACCGCGTGCTGACGCAGAACTACAAGGC
>NZ_JBFULE010000556.1:0-3596 GCF_056400485.1 Roseateles sp. P5_B10 | reverse complement strand
CTGCTGGGCCTGGGCCTGGGCTTGTCGCTGCTGCTGGGCTTCGGCCTGCCGCCGGTGCTGCAGCTCGCCGCCGTGCCACCGCTGCGCGTCATCCGCCGCGACCTCGGCGCGCCCAAGGCCGGCTCACTGCTGGTGCTCGGCGCGGGTGTGGCGGGCCTCGCGGCCATCCTCGTCGTGCTGGCAGGCGACGTGAAGCTCGGCGCCATCGCCGCCGCAGGCTTTGCCGCCGCGGTGCTGCTGTTCGCGCTGCTGGCCTGGGCGGCGGTGTGGCTGCTGCGCCGGCTGGTGCCGGTCAATGTCAGCGGTGCGGGCGTGCCGCGCTGGCTGCTGCTGGCCACGCGCCAGGTCGCGGCACGGCCGGGCTTTGCAGTCATGCAGGTGTCCTCGTTGGCGGTCGGCCTGCTGGCGCTGGCGCTGCTGGTGCTGCTGCGCACCGACCTGATCGACAGCTGGCGCCGCGCGACGCCGGCGGCCGCACCGGACCGCTTCGTCATCAACATCCAGCCCGACCAGGCAACAGCCTTTCGCAAGACGCTGACGGACGCCGGCGTGAAGGACTACGACTGGTACCCGATGATCCGCGGCCGCCTGACGGCGATCAACGGCGAGCCGGTGCAGGCCAAGCGCTTTGCCGAGGAACGCGCCCAGCGCCTGGCCGAGCGCGAGTTCAACCTCAGCCACACGGCCGACAAGCCGGCCCACAACCAGATCACCAGCGGCCGCTGGGGTGATGCCAAGCCCGACGAGACCGGCCTGAGCGTCGAGGAAGGCCTGGCGCAGACGCTTGGCCTGAAGCTCGGCGACACGCTGGCCTTCGACATCGCCGGCCAGCCCGTGCAGGGGCGCATCACCAATCTGCGCAAGGTCGATTGGTCGTCCATGCGGGTCAACTTCTTTGTGCTGTTCGAGAAGGCCGAGCTGCCCGAGTTGCCGTCCACGCAGATCGCCGCCTACCGCAGCCCGCCGGCCACCAAGCTGGACCGCGAGCTGGCGCGCCAGTTCCCCAATCTCACCGTCATCGACGTGTCGGCCCAGCTCAATCAGGTGCAGGGCGTGCTGGACCAGGTCATCCAGGCGGTGCAGTTCCTGTTCAGCTTCACGCTGGCCACCGGCCTGGTCGTGCTGCTGGCGGCCGTGGGCAGCACGCGCGAGGCGCGCACGCGTGAGTTCGCGCTGATGCGGGCGCTGGGCGCGCCGTCGTCGCTGCTGGCCCAGGTGCAGCGCGCCGAGCTGCTGGGTGTCGGCGCCCTGGCCGGCTTCCTGGCCGGCGCCGTGGCGCTGGTGCTGGCGGCCCTGCTGGCGCGCTTCGTCTTCGAGTTCGACTGGCACATCAAGCCCTGGGTGCCGCTGGTTGGCGCGGCCTGCGGCGCGCTGCTGGCCTGGAGCGCCGGCTGGTGGAGCCTGCGCGGCGTGCTGCAGCGGCCCGTCGTGCAGACGCTGAGGGAGGCCCAGGCCGAATGAAGGCCATGCGGCCGCTGAGCGCCCGCGACGTGGGCCGCTACCTGGCGCTGTCGGCGGCCATCGTCGCCGTCTATTACGTGCTGGCGCGGCTGGGCCTGCTGATGGTGCTGCCGCCCTACCAGGTCGCGCCCATCTACCCCGCCGCCGGCTGGGGCCTGGCCGTGCTGCTTGTCTGGGGCCTGCGCTACACGCCGGCCGTGGCCCTGGGGTCCTTCATCGTGCAGGCCACGACGATGAACGAACTGAGCGGCGTGCTGCCGCTGGCCCTGGGCATCGGCCTGGGTGCCGCCGCCCAGGCAGTGGCCGGCACGCTGCTGATGCGGCGCTGGTGCGGCCGGCCGCTGGTGCTGGCCTCGCCGCGCGAGATCGCCGGCTATCTGTTCGCGGCGGCGCTGGCGGGCGTCGTCAGCCCAACTTGCGCGAGCTTGGTGCTGAAGGCCTTCGGCGTCATCGCCACCGCGCAGATGGGCCTGGTCTGGACGATCTGGTGGACCGGCGACCTGATGGGCGTGCTCATCGCCACGCCGATCACCCTGGCCCTGATCGGCCAGCCGCGTTCGGCCTGGGCAACGCGGCGCTTCAGCGTCGGCCTGCCGATGCTGCTGACCACGCTGCTCGTGGGCCTGGGCGTGGCCGTCACGATGGAATGGGACCGCCAGCGCAACCGCGCCGACTTCACGCGCGACGCGACCAGCGCCGCCCAGGACCTGGCCGGCCGGCTGCGCGAGCCGCTGCTGGCACTGGAGGGCGTGCACGGCCTCGTCAAGGTCAAGCCAAGGCCGACGCGCGCGGAGTTCGCCCAAGCGACGAGCGGCTTCCTGACCGAGGAGAGCCCGTTGATCGCGCTGGGCCTGACGCTGCGTGTTGCGCGCGCCGACGTCGACCGCTTCAACGCGGCTGCCGCGGCCGATGCCTTTCCCGGCGGCTACCAGGCGCGYGACCGCCTGCGTGCCGGCGACCTGCGCCCACCGGCGGACGAGGACATGCTGGCCATCCGCCTCATCGAACCGCTGTCGCGCAATGCCGGCGCGCTGGGCGTGAACGTGCGCACCATCCCCGGCGCGCGCGCGGCCATCGAGCGCGCCGCTTCGCTGGGGAAACCGGTGGCGTCGGCGGGCTTCCAGCTGTCGCAGGACAAGGAGGCCGCGGTCGGCGTTGTGGTCTACCAGCCCCTCTACCGGGGCCAGGCGGCGCCCAGCGAGCAGGCCTTGGACGGCGTCGTCTTCGCCACGCTGAGGCCCGACCTGCTGCTGTCGCGCCTGGCGGCCAACTGGCCCGAGCATCTCGGCGCCTGTCTCGTCGACCTGGAGCGCGGCGCGCTCTATCCGCGACTGGGCGGGCGTCTGGGCTGCGAGGCCGTGCAACGTGGAGGTGCCGACCTGCCCCTGGTCAAGATGCCGCTGGAGTTCGGCGGCCGGTCATGGGAGATTCGCATCTATGACCTGCCCGGCCTGGTGCAGGCGCCGGGGCGCAGCTGGGCCTTCGCCCTCGTCGGCCTGCTGGCCACGGCCATGGTGGGCGCGCTGCTGCTGCTGATGTCGGGCCGCACCCAGCATGTCGAGGCGCTGGTGCAGGAACGCACGGCCGCGCTGGAGCGCGAGGTTGCCAACCGCGCCCAGGGCGAACGCGCGCTGAGCCAGAGCGAGCAGCGCTTTCACAGCATCTTCGAGACTGCGCCCATCGGCATCGCCTTCACCGACCTCAACGGCGGCTTCCAGGAGGTCAATGCCCATTTCTGCCATCTGGTCGGCTACACGGCCGAGGCGCTGGCGAACAAGCGCTCCATCGACGTGACCCATGCCGATGACCGCCGTGAGGACATCCGCCTGGCACGCCGGCTGATGCGCGGTGAGATCCCGTTCTACCGCCGCTTGAAGCGCTATATCCGTCCCGACGGCAGCACCGCCCATGCGCGCGTGCTGGTCAGCCTGCTGCGCGGCGCGGACGGCCGGCCGCACCGGCTGGTGGGCATCATCGAGGACATCACCGACCAGCTGCGCATCGAGGAGCTGGACCGCGCCCGCGAGGCCGCCGAGGCGGCCAACCAGGCCAAGAGCGAGTTCCTGTCGCGCATGAGCCATGAGCTGCGCACACCGATGAACGCCATCCTCGGCTTCACGCAGCTGATGCAGATG
>NZ_JBFULE010000555.1:0-3598 GCF_056400485.1 Roseateles sp. P5_B10 | reverse complement strand
GCGTCGACCCAGACCTGCAGCTGCTTCCAGTTGGCGTCGTGGCTGTCGAGCTTGCCGTCATGGTTGCTGTCCTGTTCGGCCATGGCGGCGTAGCCATCCTTGGCATGCTTGCCGTTGGCCAGCACGGTGCCCATGCCGAAGAGTTCACCGCCGCTGTTGATGAGGCCGTCATGGTTGCGGTCCATCACCAGCAGGCCATCGCCGCCAGCCACCCAGCCCACCTTGTTGGCCTGGCCGGTGCCCAGCAGGTCGAAGTTCACGCCCTGGGCGGCGGCCAGCGTGTTGACGCCGTGGCCATCCAGGTCGAGCACGATGGGCGTGACGTTGAAGTAGGCGTTCATCTGCGCCGCGCTCATTTCGCCGAAGGTCGTGCCTTGCAGCGCGTCGAGCTGAGCCATGCTCATGGCGGTGATGTCGCGGGTTTCCAGGCCGCTGATCTGATCGGTCGTGAGGCTGTGGATCTGATCCGTGGTCAAGGCCGCCGCCTGCGCCGTGGTCAGCGCCGTGATCTGCGTCGCCTTCAGCGTGCTGAACTGGTCGCTGGTGATGGCCTGGATCTGCGCATTGCTCATCGCGGCGACGTGGGCCGTGGTCAGTGCGCGCAGGTCGTCGGTTTCCAGCGCCGCGATCTGCGAGTTCGTGAAGGCCTTGACCTGGGTGGAGGTCAGGGACGCGAACTGCGCCGTCGTGAAGGTGTTCAGGTCGTCGGTGGCCAGGTTGTTGATCTGGCTGGTCGTCAGCACCGACACGCGGGTGCCCAGGCCGGTCAGCTGATCGGTGGTCAGCGCACCCAGCTGGGTGTTGGTGATGGCCTGCAGCGATGCCGAAGTCAGCTTGGCCAGGTCGTCGGAGTCGATGGCCACGATCTGGTCGGTGGACAGCGAATTCACCTGGGCCGTGGTCAGCACCGAGATCTGCGCCGAGCCCATGGCCGTCAGGTCGGCTGCGGCCAGGCCCTGGATCTGTGCGGTGGACAGCGACAACACCTGGGCCGTGCTGAGCGCGGCGATGTGCTCGGTCTGCAGCGAGGCGATCTGATCCGAGTTCAGGCTCGACAGCGCCGCCGTCGTCACCGCGCGCAGGTCGGCCGTCTGCAGATTCGGCAGCTGGTYGGTTGTCAGCGAACCGAACTGGGTCGCGTTCATCACCGCGTAGTGCTGTGTTCCCAGGGCCGTCAGATCGTCCGTCGTCAGGTGCGACAGCTGGCCGGCCGTCAACGCCTGGACCTGGCCCGTGCTCATGCGAGCGAACTGGTCGGTCGTGAACGCGTTCAGGTCGTCGCTATTCATCGTCGACAGCTGGGCCGTCGTCAGCGAGTTCACCTGCGCCGAGGTCAGCGATTGCAGCTGGTCGCTGGTCAGCCCATCCAGCTGGGTGCTGGTCAGGGCGCGCAGCGCGGTCGTGGTCAGGAAGCGGATGTCGCCGGTCTCGATGGCGGACAGCTGATCGGTGCTCAGCGCAAACGCCTGGGCGGAGTTCAGCACGGCCACCTGGGCGGTGCCCAGGGCCGTCATGTCGGCGGCCGTCAGGCCCTGGACCTGGGACGTCGTGAGCGAGCCGATCTGGGCGGTGCTGAGGCTGGAGACCTCGTCGGAGCTCAGTGTCAGGATCTGATCCGAAGACAGGCCACGCAGCGCTGCCGTGGTGACGGCGCGCAGGTCGGCCGTCTCCAGCTTGGGCAACTGGTCGGAGGTCAGCGAACCGAACTGACTGGAGTTCAGCGTCGCGAACTGGGCCGTCCCCATGRCGTTGAGGTTGTCGCTGGCCAAGCTGCTCAGCTGGGCCGTCGTCAGTACGGCGACCTGGGCGGTGGAGAGCTTGTTGAACTGGTCGGACGTGAGGCTGTTCAGGTCGTCCGTGTTCAGCGTGCGGACCTGGTCGGTCGTCAGCGAGTTGATCTGGGCACTTGTCAGGGCGCGCAGTTGGTCGCTGGTCAGGCCGTCCAGCTGGGTGCTGGACAGGGCGCGCAGGGTCGCCGTCGTCAGCGACTTCATGTCGGCCGCATCAATRGCAGACAGTTGGTCGGTCGACAGGTTCTGGGCCTGCGCCGAGCTCAGCGCGGCGACCTGGGCCGTGCTCAACGCCGTCATGTCGSCGGCGGTGAGACCCTTGACCTGGGCGGTSGTGAAGGCCGCCACCTGGCCCGTGGACAGGCTGGACACCTCGTCGGAGGTCAGCGACTGSACCTGGTCGGAACTCAGGCCGCGCAGCGCATTGGTCGTGACGGCACGCAGGTCGGCCGTTTCCAGCTTGGACAGCTGGTCGGTCGTCAGCGAGCCGAACTGGCTGGAGGACAGTGTCGCGAACTGGGCCGAGCCCATCGCGTTGAGGCTGTCCGTGGCCAGGTTGGACAGCTGCGTCGTCGTCAGCGCCTGGATCTGCGAGGTCGACAGGCGGGAGATCTGATCCGTCGTCAGGACGTTGAGGTCGTCCGTGTTGAGGCTGACGATCTGCGGGCTGGTCGTCAGCGCGTTGAGCTGGGTGCTGGTCAGGCCGCGCAGCTGGTCGCTGGTCAGGCCGTCGAGCTGGGTGCTGCTCAGGGCGCGCAGGGCGGCCGTCGTCAACGACTTCATGTCGGCCGCGTCGATGGCCGACAGCTGGTCGGTGGACAGCGACTGTGCCTGAGCCGAACTCAGCACGGCCACCTGGGCGGTGCCCAAGGCCGTCATGTCAGCAGCCGTCAGGCCTTGGATCTGGCTGGTGGTCAGCGAGCCGATCTGGGCGGTCGTGAGGCTGGACACCTCATCGGAGCTCAGCGTCAGCACCTGATCCGAGGAGAGGCCGCGCAGCGCGGCCGTCGTGACGGCGCGCAGGTCGGCGGTTTCCAGCTTGGGCAACTGGTCAGAAGTCAGTGAACCGAATTGCGTGGAATTCAGCGATGCGAACTGGGCCGTGCCCAGGGCGTTGAGGTTGTCCGTCGTCAGGTTGCTGAGCTGAGTGGTCGTCAGCACCTGGATCTGGGCAGTGGAAAGCTTGTTGAACTGGTCGGACGACAGGCTGTTGAGATCGTCCGTGTTCAGCGTGCGGACCTGGTCGGTGGTCAGCGAGTTGATCTGGCTGGAGCTCAGCGCGCGCAACTGGTCCGAGGTCAGGCCGTCCAACTGGGTGCTGGACAGGGCGCGCAGGGCGGCCGTCGTCAGCGACTTCATGTCGGCCGCCTCGATGGCTGACAGCTGATCCGTGCTCAATGCGGCCGCTTGGCTAGAGCTCAGCACGCCAACTTGGGCCGTGGACAGGGCCGTCATGTCACCGGCCGTCAGGCCCTTGACTTGCGTGGCGGACAGCGAAGCAATCTGTCCCGTGGACAGGCCCGCCACCTCGTCGGAGGTCAGCGTCAGGATCTGGTCGGAGCTCAGGCCCGCCAGTGCCGCAGTCGTGACGGCGCGCAGATCGGCCGTCTCCATCTTGGGCAACTGGTCCGACGTCAGCGAACCCAGTTGCGACGAATTCAGCGTGGCGAACTGGGCCGAGCCCATCGCGTTGAGGTTGTCCGTCGTCAGGTTGCTCAGCTGAGCAGTCGTCAGCACCTGCACCTGGGCGGTGGAGAGCTTGTTGAACTGGTCGGACGTGAGGCTGTTGAGGTCGTCCGTGTTCAGCG
>NZ_JBFULE010000554.1:0-3599 GCF_056400485.1 Roseateles sp. P5_B10 | reverse complement strand
GCCTTGTCCGCGCGCTGGGACGCCTTCGTCTTCGCCCACCCGCAAGCGACCTTCTTCCACCGCAGCGGCTGGCTGCGCATCATCCAGTCGGTGTTTGGCCACAAGGGATTCTTCCTCTACGCCGAGCGAGACGGTGTCATCGAGGGCGTGCTGCCGCTGGCCGAGGTCAAGAGCCGGCTGTTCGGCCACTCGGTCACGAGCCTGCCGTTCGGCGTCTATGGCGGCGTGGCCGCGTTGAACGACGAGGCCACCGCAGCGCTGGAGGCCGAGGCCGAGAAGATCGCGCGAGGGCAGGGCGCCGAGCACCTCGAATACCGCAACCTCGGCCCCACGCGCCACGCCGACTGGCCGCGCCAGGATCTCTACGTGACCTTCCGCAAGGAGATCCTTGCGGAGGAGGAGGCCAACATGCTGGCCATCCCTCGCAAGCAACGAGCGATGGTGCGCAAGGGCATCAAGAACGAGCTCAAGGCCGAGATCGACGCGAATGTCGACCGCTTCTTCGACCTCTACGCCGACAACGTGCACCGCCACGGCACGCCGGCCATGCCCAAGAAGTACTTCCAGGCCTTGCTGGACGAATTTGGCGCGGATGCCGAGGTGCTGACCGTCACGAGCCCCAGCGGCAAGCCGCTGTCGACCGTGCTGACGTTCTACTTCCGCGACGAATGCCTGCCCTATTACGCCGGTGACGATGAAGCGGCACGCGACCTGGCGGCGAACGATTTCAAGTATTGGGAGCTGATGCGCCGGGCCTGCGCCCGGGGCCTCAAGGTCTTCGATTACGGCCGCAGCAAGCAGGGCACCGGCCCCTATGCGTTCAAGAAGAACTGGGGCTTCGAGCCGCAGCCGCTGAGCTACGAGTACCGGCTGTTCAAGCGCGACGCGATTCCCCAGAACAACCCGAACAACCCCAAGTACCAGCTGATGATCAAGGCCTGGCGCAAGCTGCCCATCGGCTTTGCGAACTGGCTCGGGCCCTTCATCGTGAAGAACCTCGGGTGAACGTCGGATCATGAAGATCCTCTACCTCGTCCACCGCCTGCCTTACCCGCCCAACAAGGGCGACAAGGTGCGCTCCTACCATCTGCTCAAGCACCTGGCGGCGCGGCACGAGGTCCATCTCGGCACCTTCCTCGACGACCCCGATGACGAGCAGCACCTGCCGCGCGTGCGCGCGCTGTGCAAGAACGTGCATGTGGCGCGCCTGAACCCGCGCTCGGCCAAGCTGCTGAGCCTGCGCGGCCTGCTCAGCGGCGAGGCGCTGAGCCTGCCGTACTACCGCGACGCCGGCCTGCAGGCCTGGGTGGACGACGCCGCGGCCCGTGTCGGCTTCGATGCCGTCGTCGTCTTCAGCGGCGTGATGGCGCAATACACGCACGGCCTGAAGGGCGTGAAGACGCTGGTGGACTTCGTCGACGTCGACTCCGCCAAGTGGCGCGATTACGCACCCGAGCATGCCTGGCCGATGTCCTGGCTCTACCGCCGCGAGTTCGCCAAGCTGCTTGGCTTCGAGCAGCGCGTGGCAGAAGGCGCCGCCTGCAGCTTCTTCGTCACCGACAACGAAGTCGCGCTGTTCCGCGCGTTGAGCCCCGGCCATAAGCTACGCCTCGCGGCCCTGGGCAACGGCGTCGATGCCGATTTCTTCACGCCGGACGCGGCGCGCACCAACCCGTTTGCGTCCGGCGAGCTGCCGCTGGTGTTCACTGGCGCCATGGACTATTGGCCCAACGTCGACGCGGTGACCTGGTTCGCCAGCGACATCCTGCCCGCGCTGCGCGAGCGCTTTCCGGCACTGCGCTTTCACATCGTCGGTCGCAGCCCGGCGCCCGCCGTGCAGGCGCTCGCTGGCGACACCATCAACGTGACCGGCACTGTGCCCGACGTGCGACCGTATCTGCAATACGCGGCCGCGGTTGTGGCGCCGCTGCGGCTGGCGCGTGGCATTCAGAACAAGGTGCTGGAGGCGATGGCCATGGCACGTCCGGTTGTCGCAGCCAGTACCTGCGTGCGTGCGATCGCGGCGGGTGTGCAGCCTGGGCTGCAGCCGGCCGATACCGAAGCGGACTACGCCGAACGCCTCGGCGCGCTGCTTTCCAATCACGAGGCTGCCAATGCGGCCGGCCGTACGGCGCGCGACTTCGTGCTCGGCGCCTACAGCTGGGACGCCCATCTGGCTGGCCTGGACCGCTACCTGGAGGTTGCTTGATCACCCTGCCCAAGCCCTGGCGACTGCCCCTGCTCGGCCTGGCCCTGGCCTGGGGGCTGCTCGCGATCCTGTATTTCGCGACCGGCGCCGCCATGGTCGAGATCTGGAACCGTTCCGAGACCTTTGCCCATGCCTGGGTGGTGCCGCCAATCTCGGCCTGGCTGGTCTGGCGTCGGCGCGCCGAGCTGGCGTCGATCACGCCGCGGCCAGCGCCCTGGTGGTTGCTGGCCTTGCTGCCCCTGGGCCTGCTGTGGCTGATCGGTGACCTTGCCGCCGCCAATGCCGCAACTCAATTCGCGTTGCTCGGCATGGCCGTGGCCCTGGTGCCTGCGCTGATCGGCACGCAGGCCGCCGGGCGCATTGCCTTCCCGTTGGGCTTCCTGTTCTTCGCCGTGCCTTTCGGCGACTTCCTGACGCCTTGGCTGATGGAGCGCACGGCCGACTTCACCATCGTTGCCCTGCGCGCCACCGGCATCCCGGTGTTCCGCGAGGCGCTGCAGTTCGTCATTCCGTCGGGCTCGTGGTCCGTGGTGCAAGCCTGCAGCGGCATCCGCTACCTGATGGCTTCGGTCATGGTGGGCACGCTGTTCGCCTACTTGAATTACCGCACGACCGGCAAGCGGTGGGCCTTTGTGGGCGTGGCCATTGTTACGCCGCTGGTGGCCAACTGGTTGCGCGCCTACATGATCGTCATGCTGGGCCATCTTTCGGGCAACAAGCTCGCCGTGGGCGTAGACCACATCATCTACGGCTGGGTCTTCTTCGGACTCATCATGCTGGCGATGTTCATGATCGGGGCGCGCTGGTCGGACCCCGACCCCGAGCCCGTGCTGGCCTCGCCGGATGCGGCCGGACTGGGGCTGTCGCCTACGCGCTTCGCGACGGTCCTGGTGGCGGCGCTGCTGCTGGCGGCCCTGCCTTCGGGCATGCGGGCCCAGGCCGCGCACTCGGGTGCCCATGGCGAGCCCAGCCTTGCAGCGCCTCAACTGGCGGGCTGGACCTGGTCGCCCGAAGCCCTGACCAACTGGAACCCCCATTTCAAGAACCCCAGAGCGGTCCTGCGTGGCCGGTTCGCGCCCGCCACCGGCGACGCGCCGGTGGGGGTCTATGTCGGCTATTACCGCGACCAGCGTTATGGTCGCCAGCTCGTCACCTCAGTCAACGACCTCGTCAATGACGAAGACGACAAGGAATGGTCGCGCACGGGCGCCGGCCAGGCACAGCTGGACGGCCTGACCTGGCGCACCGGGGAGCTGCGCGGCCAGGCCCTGAACCAGGTCAGCGGCGGCGGCAACATGGCGCCGCGGCTGCGCGTCTGGCAGATCTACTGGATCAACGGCCGGCCCTTCACCAGCGACTGGCAGGCCAAGCTTTATGGCGCCTGGCAGAG
>NZ_JBFULE010000553.1:0-3600 GCF_056400485.1 Roseateles sp. P5_B10 | reverse complement strand
TGTGGGAAGGGCGCGATTCTCTCGGCCGGATCGGCGTCAGCCGTTCGGCACTCCCCTATTTCTGCAGCAGGGTTTTTACTTGGATCAATGCGCTCGGATCGTCCAGCGTCGTCAGGTCGCCCGGATCACGCCCCTCGGCCACAGCCTGCAGCGCGCGGCGCAGCAGCTTGCCCGATCGCGTCTTGGGCAGCAGCGTCACGAAGTAGACGCGCGCCGGCCGCGCCACCGCACCCAGCTGGGCGTCGACATGCTTCATGACCTCGCCCTCCAGCGCGAGCGAGGCTTGGCCGGGGTCGCGCAACACCACGAAGGCGATGGCGACCTGGCCCTTGAGTTGATCAGCCACGCCGACGACGGCGACCTCGGCCACCGCCTTGTGGCCCGAAATGCATTCCTCGATCTCACGCGTACCCAGGCGGTGGCCGGCCACATTGATGACGTCGTCCGTGCGGCCGAGGATGAAGGTGTAGCCGTCGGCATCGCGCAGGCCCCAGTCGAAGGTGGAGTACAGCTCGCGGCCCGGCACGCTCTTCCAATAGGTGTTGACGAAGCGCGCGTCGTCGCCCCAGACCGTCTGCAACGTGCCCGGCGGCAGCGGATGCTCGATGACGAGCACGCCCTTCTGGTTGGGCTCGGTGAGCTCGGCGCCGGTGTTCTCGTCGAGCAGCTTCACGTCATAGCCATACATCGCCACGCCGGGCGAGCCCAGGCGCGTCGGCACGGCTTCGACACCCGGGATGTGGTGGGCCACCGTCAGCAGCGGCCAGCCGGTCTCGGTCTGCCAGTAGTTGTCGATGATCGGGACGCCAAGACCGTCGGCAATCCAGCTCGCCGTGGGCTCGTCCAGCGGTTCACCGGCCAGGAAGAGCGCGCGCAGCGACGACAGGTCGTGGCGCTTGAGCAGCGCGGCGTCATGCTTCTTCAGCACGCGCACCGCCGTCGGCGCGCTGAACATGACGGTCACCTTGTATTTCTCGACCAGGCTCCACAGCACGGCTGCGTCAGGGTTGACCGGCGTGCCCTCGTACATCAGCGTCGCCATGCCGGCAATCAGCGGGCCGTAGACGATGTAGCTGTGGCCCACGACCCAGCCGATGTCGCTGGTGGAGAAGAACGTCTCGCCCGGTTTGCCGCCAAAGATCCAGTCCATGCTGGTGGCCAGCGCGACCGCATGGCCGCCGACGTCGCGTTGCACGCCCTTGGGCCTGCCTGTCGTGCCGCTGGTGTAGAGGGTGTAGCTCGGCGTGTTGGACTCGAGCCAGACGCAGGGCACGCAAGCGTCGGCATGTTGGCGGCGCAGCGCGGCGTAGTCCAGGTCGCGGCCAGCCACCAGCTCGAAAGRCACCAGGCCGCGGTCCACCATCAGCACCGCGGCGGGCTTGTGCGCGGACAACTGAATGGCCTCGTCGAGCAGCGGCTTGTAGGGCAGCGTCTTGCCGGCGCGGCTGCCCGCGTCGGCGCTGACGATGAGTTTCGGCGTCGCGTCCTCGATGCGGCTGGCCAGGCTGACCGATGCGAAGCCCCCGAACACGACCGAATGGATGGCGCCGATGCGCGCACAGGCCAGCATCGCGAACGCGGCCTCCGGAATCATGGGCATGTAGATCAGCACGCGGTCGCCGGAGCCCACCCCCTGCGCGACCAGCATGGCGGCCATCACCTCGACCTCAGCCTGCAGTTCGGCAAAGCTGTAGACCTTTTCCTGCCCGACTTCGGTCGACACCCAGATCAGCGCGCGGTCGTCGGGCCGCGTGGCGGCATGCCGATCCACCGCGTTGTGGCAGAGATTGGTCGTGCCACCGACGAACCAACGTGCGAACGGTGGGTTGCTTGCATCACAGATTTGCTGCGGCGGCGTCTGCCAATCAATGCGCCTGGCTTGCTCGGCCCAGAAGGCGTCGCGCTCGCTCAACGATCGTCTGTGGAATTCGGCATAGGACTTGGTCATGCGGGGAGTGTGAATCCGGGGCACTGACGGCAATCTGACCTTTCGCAACACCTTGGCGTGATGAATTGCAGGGTTTTTACGGGGTTCGCCGTCGGCCAAGCCGGGGTTTGCCCTGAAAATCGCGCGCTTTACGTCCGCTTCGATTGACGGTGCCAGGGTGCCCCCCTAACCTCCGCGCCGCTGTCCCACTCCGCTATCGCGACCGCCCACGGTCCGCCCCGGTTTCTCTCTTCCTGAATGCCCTTGTCTGCTGCCCTGCTGAACCGCATCGCTGTTGCCGGCCTCCTGGCCGCCAGCTTTGCTGCGCATGCGCAAGGCGTGGCCCAGGCCGCGACAGTCACGCCGCCACCAGGCACGATGACGGGAGCCTACGGTCAGAGCCTGCAGCAGCAGGCCGCCACGGACAAGGCCAACACCCAACCGGCAGCCGCCACCAAGCCCGCAACGGCCCAGGACGCCGTCAGCCGCTTCCTTAGCGAACGCGGCCTGCTGGCCAGCGCTGAATCGGGCGGGTCATCTCGCCTGCTGGCCAGCGTGCGCGACACCGCGTCCGATCTGGTGCTGTCGGCCATGAACTTCCTTGGCGTGCGTTACACGCGCGGTGGCAATTCGGTCGAGAACGGCTTTGACTGCAGCGGCTTCACCCGCCACATCTTCGAGATGAGCGTGGGCCTGGTGCTGCCGCGCCGCGCCGACGAACAGGCCAAGGACAGCAGCCTGCTGCCCATCCACCAGAACGAACTCAAGCCTGGCGACCTGGTGTTCTTCAACACGATGAAGCGCACCTTCAGCCACGTGGGCATCTATGTCGGCGAAGGCAAGTTCATCCATGCCCCGCGCACCGGCAGCGCCGTGCGGGTGGAAGACATGCGCGATTCCTACTGGGCCAAGCGCTTCACGGGCGCACGCCGCGCAGACCTGAAGGCGGCTGCCGGCGAGGGCCCGGTCACTCGCTAGTTCAAGCGTCCGGGCCGCCGTTCTCGCGCCAGGACTGCGAGAGCAACTCCTTGACGCAGCCCAGCTTGGCTTTCGCGAGCAGCAGCTTCACGCCGCAGCGCCTGGCGCTCCAGAACAGCGGCTCAACGACGCCTGCCTCACGATCGATCCACGCATCGCGCGAATCCTCGTCCTTGATGAAGACGCGCAACTCCGCGCCGTCGGGCGTCATCGTCGCGAAGATCTTGCCCTTCGCGCCTGGCAGCCGGAAGGACGTCAGTTCGTGATGCGGCGTTTCGACCGCACCGGGCAGGCCCAAGGCGATTGCTCGGGCCTGCGCTGCGTTCATCCCGCGATGCGCTTGGCCACCAAGGTCAGGATTTCGTAGCTCGCGCAGAGCTCGTCACGCTGGTTGGTCACGGCCACGTCCCAGCCGATGACGCCTTGCGCGGGCTGGTCGTCGCGCGGCGGGCGGTCGATCTTGCGCTTGGCGGTCAGG
Organism: Roseateles sp. P5_B10; assembly: GCF_056400485.1. Taxonomy (NCBI): domain Bacteria; kingdom Pseudomonadati; phylum Pseudomonadota; class Betaproteobacteria; order Burkholderiales; family Sphaerotilaceae; genus Roseateles; species Roseateles sp. P5_B10. The sequence continues at coordinate 217 of NZ_JBFULE010000553.1, read as the reverse complement.
CGCGCCTGGATGGTGTCGCCGATCGCCACAGGCGTGACGAAGCGCAGATTCTCCAAGCCGTAGTTCGCGAGCACCGGGCCCGGCGCCGGGCTGACGAACAGGCCGGCCGCGGCCGACAGCACAAAGTAGCCGTGGGCGATGCGCCTGCCGATGGGCGATTCCTTGGCCGCCACTTCGTCGAAGTGCATGTAGAAGTAGTCACCCGACAGGCCACCGA
>NZ_JBFULE010000552.1:0-3607 GCF_056400485.1 Roseateles sp. P5_B10 | reverse complement strand
GGTGGTCGTGGCGGCAAGCCCGCCGGCCACACCGGCGTGGGCGGCGCCAAGACCGCGCCTAAGCCCCATGCCGAGCACGCCCCTCGCGCAGCCGGCGCCCAACCAGCCCGCGGCAACGCCGGCGGCGCCCCGCGCCACAACAACGGCCCGCGCCTGACGCAGCCCAAGCGCTGAGTCCAAGGCATCGCCTGCGCGGCCTGTCCCTCACGGGGCAGGCCGTTTTTGCTGGGCGACCGCTGCTGCAACCTCTGCGGCTCACGGCTCGTGCATCGGCAGCTGGCCCCTCAAGGCAGCTGCGTGGCGGCCCGGCGCCTGGCCCAGCCGAGGCCCAGTAGAGCCGCCAGGACCAGCGGCGCCGTACCGGGCAGCGGCAGCTCATGCGCGCCATCGCGGGGTGGCACGTCCGTACTGGTCAACGCGGTGATCTCGTAGCGGTACTGCTTCTCGTTGGGCATCTGGAAGCGGATTTCATGACGGGACTGGAAGTCCTCCAGATACAGGTAGGGCATGGCGCCGGTCGTCAGCGCATCCACGCCCGTTGTCCCCTCCAAGAACAGCTGGAAGACGGGCCACGGATCGTTTAGGTCAATGAAGCTGAAGAAGCTGTCCATATCCGCGTCGACGAAGATCCGCTTGCTCTCATTCGTGTATGCCATGCCGTCCTRCACGCCACCTGAAACACCGCCCGACATCTTGGCGCCGCTGTCATAGAGGCCGCGCGTGGGCCCCGCATCCGAGTCGACGGCATCCATGTCCACCACCAAGCTGCCCGACAGCGTTCCGCCGGTCGCCGCGTCCAGGCCTTTGGCCACGAAGCTGTAGTTGACGAGGCCCGCCTGAGCCGCGGCGCTGCAGGCCAGCGCGACCGCGCCGATGAGGATGTGACGCAAAGACATGGTGATCTCCCTGTGGGGTTTGAAAAGGTTCACGACGACGTGTCGCGATGCAAATCAGTGTCTGGATCGGCGGTATCAATGCCGCTTCCCGCAGGCGTGCAATGGTTTCAATTGCTACAGGCGGGTGCCGCTTGCCGAACCCGTTGAAACACAGGCGCCGCCGACCCCGGATTCCCATGAGGGGCTGATCTAATTCCACCCATGGCACGCCCCCCGCTCGACAACTCGCTCAAGTTCAACCTGCCCGATGGCACGGTCGTCACCGCCCAGGAGATGCTGCGCAAGATCCAGGAAGCCAAAGCGGCGCAGCGGACCGAGCAACTCGCCACCCCCGGCGCCCTGCCCGAGGCCGACCTGCAGACCTTGCTCGACGCCCTGCTGCTGCTGGGCGGCACCGCCAGCATCAACGCCGTCATGCAATGGCTGTCGCTGACCGGCCGCGAGCGCGCCAACGGCGAGACCTTCGACCACTACGCCACGCGCGATGGCCTGCAGGCCCTGGTCGCCCAGCGCCGTGCCGAGGGGCTGTACGGCAAGGGCACGCGCGTCTCATTGATCGATCACGTCGAGCGTCTGCAGACCTTGCTTGCCGCCCCCGGCCACGAGCGCTACTGGCGCCAGCGCCTGTGGCTGCTGGGCTCGGGCCGGGGCGACTGGCAGGACCCCATCGCCTGGGTCAACTTCCGCAGCCCCGAGGACATGCGCACGGTGCTGCGGCTGATGATCTTCTCGGGCATGCCCGCCGCCGAATTCCATGAACTGCTCGCCACCCGATTGCCGGAACTGAGCCCGCCGATGCTGGCCCTACAGGCCCTGATCGAGCCCTGGTGCCCCGGGCTGCTGGCGCAGATCGACCCGGATCTTCGAGATACCTTGCTGGGCCAGTTGCTGGACGTCCTGCCCGCCGGCCACCCGGTGCGTGCCGAGCTGCGCACCTGGCTGCAGGCCGGTACCGGCACGCTCAGCATTCCCATGCACGCCCGCCTGGCCGAGGCCGACATGCTGGCCCTGCAACTGGACAGCGCCGAGCAGCATCTGCGCGGCCTGGCCGGCCCGGGCGTCACGCTGCTGGCCGCCACCCGCGCCCTCGTCGATGGCCGCTGGGCCGAGGCCAGCGCCGGCTTCGAGGCCGCCATCAAGGCCATCCACACCGCCAGCCGCAGCCGTCGCAACGCGCTGTCGCTGGACACCGCGCGCCTGTACCTGCTCAGCCTGCTGGCCCAGGACGACCCCAAGGCCTGGGCGCAGGCGCGCAAATACGCCATCGCCGAATCCGGCAGCCGCAGCCCCACGGCCTACGAGGCCTGGGGCCTGTGGGCCTACGGCATCGGCGTGCGGCTGGGCGAGGACAGTTTTCTGGAAGCCGCCTTCACGCCCCGCACGCCGGGCGATGCCGCGCCGGTGGACCGCCTGCTGCTCACCGCCTGGCTGGGCAAGCCAGCACCCGGCTGGACGCCCCAGCTCGCACAGGCCGTGCTCGCCGGCCTCGGCCCAGAAGAAGCCTTGCTGGCCGACTATCTGAGCGCAGCCCTGCAGCGCCTGGAACTGGGCGGCACCGGGCCGGCCCGCGTTGCCAACTTCCTCGGCCAGCCGCGCCAGGCCTGGCAGGACGCCCTCGCGGCCATCGCCGCCCTCAGTGACGATGGCAAGCCCGCCGGCAGCGCCACCAAGCCTGAGCTGGCCTGGCAGCTCAAGCTCGACAACGCCGGCCGCGTGCACACGCTGGAGCCGCTGGAGATGAACCACGGCGCACGCGGCGGCCTCAAGTTCAAGGCCGTGACGCTGGCCAAGCTCAAGAAGCAAGGCGCCCAGCGCAGCCGCGACAACCTGGTGCTGCGCCACATCGAGCGCGACGCCTGGGCCGGTGTGCATGATCTGCGTCTGGACGTGAGCCAAGCCCTGGTCGCACTGATCGGCCATCCGCACCTGATGTTTGCCGACGCGCCGGGGCAGTGGGTGGAGCTCAGCGAGGGGCTGCCGGAGCTGGAGATTCGGCGGGTTGGCCAGGACGCCAATGCCGCCTTCGAGTTCCACCTCCACCCTCCGCTGGTCGCTGCCGAGTCGCCGCATGCCGGCATGCTGCACGGCGCCCAGGCTGAGGCCGAACGCGAGCGCCGCAACACCCAGCGCGTGCTGCGCGAGGGGCCGAGCCGGGCGCGGCTGATCCGCATCACGCCCACCCAGCGCCGCGTGGCTGAGCTGGTCGCCCAGGGCTGGAAGGTACCGGCCAATGCCACGGCCGAACTCGGCGCTGCGCTGCAGGTGTTGACCGGCCATTTCCAGCTCCATTCCGACGCCGACGCCGGCCAGCGCGTGGCCGGCGACAGCCGCCTGCATGCCCGCCTCACGCCACAGGGCGAGGGCCTGTCGCTGCTGCTCGTGGCCCAACCCTTTGGCGACTTCGGCCCCGCCGTCACGCCGGGCCTGGGCCGCGCGCGACTGATGTGCCTGCACGAGGGCCTGAGCCTGGCCACGGAGCGTGACCTGGGTGCCGAGACCCAGCACCGCGCCGCCGTCATCGAAGCCCTGCCCTTTCTCGACCCCGAGCAGCCGCCCGACCAGCCCTGGCTGCTGGCCGATGCCGAGGAGGCGCTGGCCGCCGTGGAGCGCCTGCCCGGCCTGGCGGCAATCGCCGCGCTGGCCTGGCCCAAGGGCAAGCCGATGCGCGTACTGCCGGTGGACGGCGCCGCGGTGCAGATCGAGGTCAGCAG
>NZ_JBFULE010000551.1:0-3615 GCF_056400485.1 Roseateles sp. P5_B10 | reverse complement strand
CTACTCGGTGACGCTGGCTGTCATGAGCATCGCCCAGGTGCTGCGCGACTTTGGCGTCGCCAGCTACCTGATCCAGGAGAAGGACCTCACCGACGATCACATCCGCACGGCCCTGGGGGTCACGCTGATCATCGGCATCGGTCTGGGCTTCATCGTCTTTGCCGTGGCGCCCTGGGTGGCCGACTTCTACCGCGAGCCGCGCATGCGCGACCTGCTGTGGCTGGCCTCCATGAACTTTCTGCTGCTGCCGTTCTCGACGATCTCGCTGGCGCTGCTGCGCCGCCGCCTCGCCTTCAAGGCCCTGGCCGTCGCGAACCTGGTTGCGACGCTGGCCGGTGCCATCACCAGCGTCAGCCTGTCCTGGGCCGGCTGGGGCCCCATCGGCCTCGTGGCCGGCACGCTGGTCGTCAGTGCGACCACGGGCTTCGCCGCCTGGTGGGCCCAGGGCGAGCGGCGGTTGCTGCGGCCGGGGCTGTCGCAATGGCGCAGCCTGTTCAAGTTCGGCGCCCAGAGCTCGGTCGTGGGCGTCGTCACGTCGGTGTCCATGGACATCAACGACCTGGCCGTGGGCAAGCTGATGGGCTTCACGCCCGTCGCGCTGCTGAGCCGCGCCCAGGGCCTGATGAACCTCTTCCATCGCGACCTGATGGGCGCCGTGCGCAACGTGGCCTATCCCGCTTTTGCAAAGGCCGTGCGCGAGCAGCAGGCCATGGAGCCGCTCTACATCGCCAGCGTCACCTATGTCTGCGTGGTGGCCTGGCCCTTCTACGGCTTCGTCGCCCTCTACGGGCTGGAGACCTTGCGGCTGCTGTTCGGCCCGCAGTGGGACGCGGCGGCGCCGCTGGTGCCCATCTTCTGCCTGGCCGGCGCGCTGGCCGCGGCGATCAGCCTGATCGGCAACCTGATGGTGGCCATGGGCCGCATGGACCTGCTGACCCGCATGGAGGTGGTCTTCCAGCCGGCGCGCGCGGCGCTCATCGTCGCGGCGGCGGCGTATTGGCGCGAGCCCTGGGCCTGCGCCGCCGGGCTGGCGCTGGCCATGCTGCTGCAGCTGCCGCTGGTCTATGTCGTGAAGGGCAAGTTCCTGCCCAACGACTGGCGCGTGCTGCGTGGCCAGCTCGTGCGCAGCATGGCCGTGGCGCTGATCGCGCTGGCGCCGCCCGCGCTGCTGCTGGTGCTTCACCCGCGCGAGCCTGGCCAGACCATGCCTATCCTCTGGTTCGTGCTGGCCATCCTCAGCTGCTGCGTTTCGTGGCTGCTGGCGCTGGGCTGGTGCCGCCACCCGCTGGCCGCCGATCCGGCCTTTGCAAGACTGACGCGGTTCTGGCGGCGAGCTGCCGACAATGCCGCCTAGACCGACAAGACAGACCGAACCCTCACAGGTGAACCCTATGCAACAGTCCCGCCCTCCCGTCATCGGCCGCCTGGTCCGTTTCGCGCTGATCGGCTGCGGCCGCATCGCCCAGAACCATATGGAGGCGATCAAGAAGCACGCCGAGCGCGCCGAGCTCGTGGCGGTGTGCGACACCGACCCCGCGGCCTTGGCGGCCGCCGTCGCCAAGACGGGGGGCCGCGGCTTTGCGTCGTTGACCGAGCTGCTGGCCGCCAAGGCCGAACTAGGCATCGACTGCGTCGTGCTGACCACGCCCAGCGGCCTGCATCCCCGCCAGGCCATCGAGGTGGCCCGCGCCGGCATCGACGTGATGACGGAGAAGCCCATGGCCACGCGCTGGCAGGACGGCCTGGCCATGGTCAAGGCCTGCGACGACGCCGGCGTGCGCCTCTTCGTCGTCAAACAGAACCGCCGCAACCCCACGCTGCAACTGCTCAAGCGCGCGATGAGCGAGGGCCGCTTCGGGCGGCTCTACAACGTCGCCGTCAACGTCTTCTGGACCCGCCCCCAGGCCTATTACGACAGCGCCGAGTGGCGCGGCACGTGGGAGTTCGACGGCGGCGCGTTCATGAACCAGGCCAGCCATTACATCGACCTGCTCGACTGGGTCTGCGGCCCCGTGGAGAGTGTCATGGCCTACACCGGCACGCTGGCCCGCAACATCGAGGTCGAGGACAGCGGCGCGGCTGCGCTGAAGTGGCGCAGTGGCGCCATGGGCACCGTTAACGTCAGCATGCTGACCTATCCCAAGAACCTCGAAGGCTCCATCACCCTGCTGGGCGAGAAGGGCTCGGTGCGCGTCGGCGGCCTGGCGGTCAACGAGATCCAGCATTGGGAATTCGATGCCCCCCATGAGATGGACGCGCTGATCAAGGACGCGAGCTACCAGACCACCTCGGTCTACGGCTTCGGCCACCCGCTCTACTACGACAACGTCATCCAGACGCTGCGCGGCGAGGCCCACCCCGAGACCGACGGTCGCGAAGGCCTGAAGTCGCTGGAGCTGCTGATCGCGCTGTACATGAGCTCCCGCGACGGCAAGCGCATCAACCTGCCGCTGGCCTACTGAAATGGCCACCACCATCCACCCAAGCGCCATCGTCGACGAAGGCGCCCAGCTGGGCGCCGATTGCCGCGTCTGGCACTTCGTGCACATCAGCGCCGGCGCCCGCATCGGCAGCAAGTGCTCCTTCGGCCAGAACGTCTATGTCGGCAACGACGTGGCCATCGGCGACAACGTCAAGATCCAGAACAACGTCTCCGTCTACGACGCCGTGACGCTGGAGGACGACGTCTTCTGCGGCCCCAGCATGGTGTTCACCAACGTCTACAACCCGCGCTCGGCCGTCACGCRCAAGGACGAATACCGCCGCACCCTCGTGAAGCAGGGTGCGACGCTGGGCGCCAACAGCACGATCGTCTGCGGCACCACCATCGGTCGCTTCGCCTTCATCGGCGCCGGCGCCGTCATCAACCGTGACGTGCCCGATTTCGCGTTGATGGTGGGCGTGCCCGCCAAGCAGATCGGCTGGATGAGCCGCTTCGGCGAGCGCCTGGAATTGCCCGTCGCGAGCGAACAGCCCGTCGACGCCACCTGCCCCCACACCGGCGACCGCTACCGTCTGAGCGGCAACCGCCTGGAGATCATCTGATGGACTTCATCGACCTCAAGAGCCAGTACGCGGCCCTGCGCGACAACATCAACGCCCGCATCCAGAAGGTGCTGGACCACGGCCAGTACATCCTGGGCCCCGAGGTCAAGGAGATGGAGCAGGCCCTCGTCACCTACACCGGCGCCAAGCACTGCATTAGCGTCGCCAGYGGCACCGAGGCGCTGCTGATCTGCCTGATGGCCCTGGACCTGCAGCCCGGCGATGAAGTCATCACCAGCCCCTTCACCTTCGCGGCCACGGCCGAGATGATCGTGCTGGCGGGCGGCGTGCCCGTCTTTGTCGACATCGAGCCTGGCACTGCCAATATCGACGCCAAGCTCATTGAAGCCGCCATCACCGCCAAGACCAAGGCCATCATGCCGGTCAGCCTGTACGGCCAGGTGGCCGACATGGACGAGATCAACGCCATTGCCGGCAAGCATGGCCTGGCCGTCATCGAGGACGCCGCGCAGAGTTTCGGCGCRTCGTACAACGGCAAGAAGAGCTGCAACACCTCCACCTTCGGCTGCACCAGCTTCTTCCCGAGCAAGCCGCTGGGCTGCTATGGCG
>NZ_JBFULE010000550.1:0-3619 GCF_056400485.1 Roseateles sp. P5_B10 | reverse complement strand
CTGGAGGGCTTCACGCGCGACGAGCTCGACGCCTACGCGGCGCGCTCCCATCAGCGTGCCACCGCGGCGCGTGCCGAAGGACACTTCTCGAGCGCGCTGGTGCCGGTACATGACGAAGCCGGCGCCCTGCTGCTGGCCGAGGACGAAACCATCCGCCCACAAACATCCATCGAGACGCTGGCGGCGCTGAACCCCAGCTTCATCAAGCTGGGCGCGAAGTTCGACGGCCTGGCATTGCGCAAATACCCGCAGGCGTCGGCGATCGAACACCGCCACCATGCCGGCAATTCGTCGGGCATCGTTGATGGCGCAGCCCTGGTGCTGGTGGGCTCCAAGGCCGGCGGCGAAGCGGCGGGAGTCAAGCCCCGCGCGCGCATCCGTGCGGCCGCCGTCGTCGGCAGCGAGCCGACCATCATGTTGACCGGCACGACACCAGCCTGTCAGAAGGCACTGCGCCAGGCCGGCATGCAGGCGTCCGATATCGACCTGTGGGAAATCAACGAGGCCTTCGCCGYGGTGCCGATGAAGACGGCGCGCGATCTGGGCCTGGACCTGGATCGCGTCAACGTGAACGGCGGTTCAATTGCGCTCGGCCACCCGTTGGGCGCAACCGGCGCCATGCTGCTGGGCACCTTGCTCGATGAGTTGGAGCGACGCGATCTCCAGACCGGCGCCGTGACGCTGTGCGTCGGCGGCGGCATGGGCATCGCCACCATCATCGAACGGGTCTAGGGCCTGTCTCCCGGCGGCAATGGGWCCCATTGCCGCCGGGAGACAGGCCCTACAGCCTGATCCAGCCGCCGGCACGCAAATGCCAGCGGCCACCGCGGCTCTCCCAGCGGTGAGGCTCATAGCGATAGCCGGCACGCGGGCGCTCGTAGTAGCCGGGCACCCAGTGGTGACGGCCGCCGTTCCAGCCCCAGTAGCCATTGACCCAGACTGCGCCCGTATAGGGCGTGACGGGCACGACCTCGGCATAGGGTGCGGGAGGCGGCGCGTCGACCACGATGGCCGAGCCACCGTCGTAGTAGCCGGCCCGGTGAGCAGGAACGACCACGCAGGCCGACAGCAGTGCAGATGAAGCCAGGGCGAACGCCAGAGTGAGTCGTTTCATCGGAATCTCCAGGCCGCCTCAGGGAGACGGCCCATTCGGTTACCTCGAGCCAGGCTGAACGTAGACGCTGCCGCGGTAGTAACCGCCGTCACGTTGGTGGCCGCCATCCCGGTAATAGCCGTCCCTGTGGTAGCCGCCGTGGCGGGCCGGCACGATGATGCAGCCCGACAACAGGGCGGTAGAAATCAGGGCAATGGCAAGGGCCAGTCGTTTCATGAGGATCTCCAGGCCACGAAATACGCGGCCGTGCCCCACTAACCGTCACGAGCGCGCGGCGGATGACGGCGTCACACAGAGTTACTCCGTGGCGGACTGTTGCTGCGGCTTCAGATAGCAGTCCATCCAGGCGATGAAACGCGCCTCGGTCGCGCTGCACCCTGGGCCGGCCCACCTCGTGTTCGTGCTGCACGGCGTGTTGGTCGGTGCCGAACATGCTGCGCAGGTTGCCGCTGCCGGCATCGCTGACAGCGGCCTTGATGTCACGGGATCACGAGGGAATCAGGAGGTCTGGCCCGCGGTATTCTGCGGCGCTTCACCCGAACCGACTTTCGACATGAAACGAATCTTCCTGACGCTGCTGCCGCTCGCACTGGCCGCCTGCGCTTCGACGACACCGCCCGCCCAAAGCGGCGCCCAGGCTGCGGCCGACAACGGCACCATCTGCGAGCGCGACTCACCCACCGGCAGCATGCTGCCCAAGACGCGCTGCACCACCGCCGCTGAACGCGAGGCGGCGCAGCGCAGCACCCAGGCCGTCAGCGAGGCCGTGCGCAACCAGCGCTCCGCCCCTCCCGGCAAGGGCAGCTGAGGCAAAGGCTCAGCGCGATTCCCGCAGCAGCGCGGCCAGGCAGGCCATGCCGGCCGCCATCACGGCTGCCGTCAGCCACAGCGCGACATCGAAGCCGCCGCCGGCCTCGACCATCCGACCGGTCAGCGCAGGCGCGCTGATCTGTGCCATGCCATAGCTCAGCGTCAGCCGGGCCATCGCCTTGCCTGGATTGGCGGGTGAATGCCGGCCAACCAGAGCCAGCGTCAGGCTGACGATACCGATGAAGGTCGCGCCATACAGCAGCGCGCCCGCCAACGCGGCCACCAGACCGCTGGCCAATATCGGCAGCAACACGGCGAAGATCTGCACGCCGAAAGCGATCAGCAGYGCGCCAACGTCGCCCGTGCGGCGCGCAATGCGATCCCAGACGAACACAGCCGGCGTCGCCGACAAGCCCACCAGCAGCCAGGCCCAAGGCCCCTGTCCGGCCAGCAGCGGCTGAGCCTCGACGATGGCGACAGTGAAGGTCGCGTTGACGACGAAGCCCCAGCCCGCGCAGAAATAGGCCGCCACCATCAGCGCCATCCAACGCCGGCTGGGTGCTGCATCGGACGCGGCTTTCGCGGCCGGCGGCGGCACCGGCGGGCGCCAGGCCCAGGCCGGGATCAGGAAGACCAGGCCGAGCAAGGCATAGCCCTGCCATTGCAGGGCCCAGTTCAGATTCCACTGCGTCATGCCCATCGCACCCAGGGCCGACACGACGATGCCCAGCCCCAGGCCGATGAAGTAGATGCCCAGCTCGGGCCGGCGCCCCGACCGGATCAACCAGCCCTGCACCAGGCCCGAGCCCAGCAGCATGCCGGCCGCGCCGCACAGGCCACCGACATAGCGCGACAACGCCCAGCCGCCGAAGCTCGTGCTCCAACCCATCAGCGCGGTGATGGCCAAAGCCGTCGGCAGGCCCCAGCTGTACAGGCGCTGGCGCCAGGTCGGGCTCTCGATCCAGGCCGCCAGCAGCGCGCCGCTCATATAGCCCGCGTAGTTGATGGCCGCCAGCAGCCCGCCGTCGGCGACGCCCAGGCCCGCCTGGGCCTGCATCTGCGGCAACAGCGGCGTGTAGGCGAAGCGCGCGAGGCCGATGGTCAGCACCAGCGCACAGATGCCACCCAGCAGCACCTGCCAGGCGCGCAGACGGAATTCGGGCTCGGCCATGGCCGCAGGTTAAGCGAGCCGGGCATACCCCAGGCACTGGGGGGCTTGCAAAGCGTGCGGCCGGGCCCAGTTGCCCAGCATGCCGCTGTTCATCTGCTTCTGCCTCGTCCTGCTCGCCGCCGCCGGTATCGCGATGTGGCCGCTGTGGGTGCGCCGCCGCCGCGAGCGCATCGCCAGCCGCCCCTTCCCGCAGTCGTGGCGGCGCCTGCTGCGCCGCCATGTGCCGCTGGTGTCCCGGCTGCCGGCGCGCCAGCAACTGCGCCTGAAAGGGTTGATGCAGGTCTTCCTCGCCGAGAAGCCCATCCTCGGCTGCCGTGGCCTGCGCGTGACGGACGAGATTCGCGTCACCGTCGCGGCCCTGGCCTGCCTGCCGCTGCTGGGTGCGGCGCGCGGCGTCTACCCGGAGCTGCGCCAGGTGCTGGTCTACCCCGGCGCCTTCGTCGTCGACCGGCCGGTGACCGAATCGGGCGGCGTGCTGTCAGACCAGCGCCGCGTGCTGGCCGGCGAGAGCTGGAGCCAGGGCC
>NZ_JBFULE010000549.1:0-3624 GCF_056400485.1 Roseateles sp. P5_B10 | reverse complement strand
GTAGTACATCATCCCGAGGAAGCCCGCGGTCAGGAAGAAGCCCACCGCGTTATGGCCGTACCACCACTGCACCATCGCGTCCTGCACGCCGGCGTAGGCCGAATAGCTTTTCCAGAAGCTGACCGGGATCACCGCGCCGTTGACGAGGTGCAGCAGGGCCACAGCGAGGATGAAGGCACCGAAGAACCAGTTGGCCACGTAGATGTGACGGATCTTGCGGCGCCCCACGGTGCCGAAGAACACGATGGCGTAGGACACCCAGGCAATGGTGATCAGCACGCCGATGGGCCATTCCAGCTCGGCATATTCCTTGCCGCGTGTGAAGCCCAGCGGCAGCGTGATGGCCGCAGCCACGATGACCAGCTGCCAGCACCAGAAGTGAAACCACGCCAGGCCCGGCGCGAACAGGCGGGTCTGGCCGGTGCGCTGCACGACGTGGTAGCTGGTCGCCATCAGTGCGCAGCCACCGAACGCGAAAATGACCGCGTTGGTATGCAGGGGCCGCAGCCGCCCGTAGCTCAACCAGGGGATGCCTGCGCCGAGATCGGGCCAGGCCAGCTGCGCCGCAATGATGACGCCCACGAGCATCCCCACCACGCCCCACAGAACGGCGGCCAGCGCAAATGCGCGTACCGGTCCGTCTTCGTATACCGCCCCAGTGGTGGCCAGCGCCTTTTCGTTCGCCATCGCGACTCCTTCAGTCTGATGCAAACGATTCTTCGCGCGGGGGCTCCTAGACGCCTTGATCCTCGTCAAGCAGGATGCGTTCAGCCTCGTGTTCGAAGCCGTCCAGTTGCCCGGAGTGCACAGCCCAGCCGAACACCGCCACGATGAGCAGCACCAGCACGACCGAGAAGGGGATGAGGAGATACAGGATGTCCATCAGCGCGCCAATCTCTGGGCATTGAGCACGACGAACAGCGAACTCGCTGCCATGCCCAGGCCCGCCGCCAGCGGCGGCAGCCAGCCGCTCAGCGCCAGCGGCACGCAGGCCAGGTTGTAGAGCGCCGCCCAGGCGAGGTTCTGGCGCAGCACGCGGCGCGTCCTGTGCGCCAGCGCGAGCGCCTGCGGGATCGCCATCAGCTGGTTGGACACCAGCAGCGCATCTGCGGCACCGCGCGCCAGCATGGCGCCCTGCCCCATGGCGATGCGCACGTCCGCCGCGGCCAGCACCGGCGCGTCRTTGATGCCGTCGCCGACCATCAACACGCGCTCGCCGCGCGCCTGCCAGTCACGCAGCGCAGCAAGCTTGGACTCGGGCGTGGCGCCCGCGCGCCAGTGGGCAATGTCCAGCAACGCCGCCATGCGCGAGACCGCCGCCGGCTGGTCGCCCGATAGCAGGCGCACGCGCCTGCCCTGAGCGCGCAAGGCCTTGATCGTTGCCGCGGCATCGGCGCGTGGCGCCTCGGCAAGGTCCAGCCACAGCACGCAGTCGCCGCAGCCCACGGGGCCGAACGCCAGCCGCGCGGCCGGGTCGGGCCGCGCGCTGACCCAGGCCGGCGCACCCAGGCGCCAGACCCGGCCGGTCGCATCACGCGCCTCCACGCCGCGGCCGGCAACTTCGCGCACGTCCGCCCAGCTGCCGGCACTTCCGTCGGCCAGCGCCTGCGCCACCGGGTGGCGCGACAGCCCGGCCAGGCTGCGGGCGACGTTCAGCAGCGCGTCGGCATCGGCGCCCTGGGCCCAGTGGCGACGCAGCTGCAGCCGGTCCTCGCTGAGCGTGCCGGTCTTGTCGAAGACGACGGTGTCGATGGCGCACAGCCGTTCCAGCGCCGCCAGGTCCGTCAGCAGCAACCCGCGCCGAGCAAGCGCGCCGCTGGCCGCGAGCCAGGCCGCAGGCGCGGCCAGGGTCAGCGCGCATGGGCAGGTGACGATCAGCACGGCCACGGCCACTGCGATGGCGCGTGAAGGATCCAGCCACCACCAGCCGACGCCCGCCAGCAGCGCCAGCAGCAGCACGACCGCCGTGAAGCCCGCGGCGACGCGGTCCAGCACGCCGTTGACAAAAGGCCGCTGGCTCTGGGCCTGCTGCATCAATCGCACGATGCCCTGCGCCGTCGCGTCTGCACCCACGCGCAGCACGCTGACGATGAGCGAGCCGTCGAGGTTGATGCTGCCCGCCACGACCGCATCGCCCACCGTCTTGGCGACCGGCGCGGATTCGCCCGTCAGCAGGGCCTCGTTGGCCCAGCCCTGGCCGGACAGCACACGGCCGTCGGCCGCGAAGGCCTCGCCGGCCGCGACGCGGATGCGATCACCCACGCGCAGTGCCTCGGGCGCGACGCGTTCACTGCTGCCGTCCTCACGCAGCCGCTCGGCCGCCGTTGGCAACGCACCGGCGACCGCTTCCAGCGCATCCGCCGCACGATGCCGCGCCCCCAGTTCGAACCAGCGCGCCAGCAGCAGCAGCGCGACGAACATCGTCAGCGAATCGAAGTAGACCTCGTGGCCCAAAGGCCCGCCGGGGTCGAACAAGGCCCCGGTGCTGGCCACGAAGGTGACGGCGATGCCCAGCGCCACCGGCACATCCATGCCCAGCCGCCCTGCCCTGAGCTGCCGCCAGGCGCCAACCATGAAGGGGGCGGCCGAAAAGACCATGACAGGCAGCGTCAGCACCCAGCTGGCCCAGCGCAGCAGGCGGTCCAGGTCGGCGCTGAGCTCACCGGGGGCGGCAACGTAGGCCGGCGTCGCCATCATCATGACCTGCATCATCAGGAAGGCGGCGACAAAGAGCCGCCACAGGGCCTGGCGCCTTTCCTGCCGGCGCAGCTCGCGCGCAGGCGCTGCGACGTCGGGCGTGGCCCGGTAGCCCGCCACCTGCAGCGCGGCCAGCACGTCGGCGAGCGTGAGCTGTGAAGGCAACCACTGCAAGGCCAGCCGGGCCGACGCCGGATTGACGCTGGCACCGCGCACGCCCGGCAGCGTCAGCAGCGCCGCTTCGATCAACCCCGAGCAGGCCGCGCAATGCATGCCCGCCACCTGGAACTGCGACAGCGCCACACCGCCCGGGCCGTCGGGCCAGGTCGTAAAGGGGGCGAGGAGGCGGGCGTCGGCATCAGCCGCACACAAGCCGGGAGGGGGTGCACTCACGCCGCCAATCTAGATGGCCCGCCCCGCCGCCCCCATGACCTGGGTCAAGCTTTTGCGGGAACACATATTGCGTGTGCTCCACCGCCTGCAGCACTTCAGGAGGTCACTCATGTCGGATCTGTCGATACCCGTGGACGCCGCCAACGACGCGTCCGCCACACAGTTCTCCCATGTCAAGCCCGGGGACACGCCCTGGCGCCCCGACGGGCTGAGAGATTTCTTCCTCTACCGCGACCTGGGCGTGGCCGAGGCCACGGCGGGCAAGGTCATCGCGCACCTTGTGAAGGCGAACATGGCCCCTGAAAAGGGCACGGGATGGCACCGCCATGAGGCGGAGTTCCAGATCGTGCTGATGACCAAGGGCTGGGCCAAGTTCATGTACGGCGACCAGGTGACGCTCGTCGAGGCCGGCGACTGCGTGCACCAGCGCCCCGGCATCGTGCATTACCTGTTCGACTACTCGCCGGACATGGAGTACCTGGAGATCGTCTCGCCGGCGGACTTCAAGACGGTGGACGCGCCGGCGCCTTGTGA
>NZ_JBFULE010000548.1:0-3630 GCF_056400485.1 Roseateles sp. P5_B10 | reverse complement strand
TGGCCGCCCTGACCATCTGGGCCYGCAACGGCCGCCAGTTACACCTGCTGGCCCTGCAGTACGACGACGTTGTGCGCCGACACCCTCGCTTCGTCCGCTGGCGCCGTGACTTCGCGCATTGCGTGACGGCTCGGGCCGTCGAGCCGGAACTCAGACTCGAAGCAGCGCCGGCGAGCTTGCTGCTGGCTGTCGGGGCCGAGTCGACCTTGAGCCTGCGGCTTTTCGACCGTCATCTATGGCGCGGCGAATTGAGCCTGGATCCGGCCGAGCGCCTGCGCGGCCTTGAATGGTTTGATGCCCTCGCACAACGCTCCAGCGACTCATTTGCGCCCACGACTTTGGGGCTCTGAGTGTTTGTGACGTGCAAACCCCTATAATCACGGGCTAGGCGAGGGAAGCGCTCGAGGTTTTCCGCGTCTTGTTCTGTCGGGGTCGGCCGTTAGTGTGCAAAAAGCACTGGCGCACGACCCCAAAATTATGGTGTGCACCGTCGTTTAAACGTTTGAGGACAAGTATGAATAAGTCGATCCTGTTGGCTTCCCTGCTGGCTGCTGCTGCTCTGACCGCTTGCAGCAAGAAGGAAGAACCCAAGGTTGAGGCCCCCGCGGTCGTGACCCCGGCTCCCGCCGCTTCTGAAGCTGCCTCGGCTGTTGCCGAAGCTGCCTCGGCTGCTGCCAGCGCTGTTGTCGACGCTGCTGCGTCCGCTGCTTCGAAGTAATCGCTTCGTCCCCACGGAAAGAGCCGTCGCTGCGCAAGCAGCGGCGGCTCTTTTCTTTTTCGCGACGCTTTGACAGGTGTTGCGAGCGCGATTACAAAACTTTGCCTGATGCGGTCGCGCCGCCCGGCTCAGTTCAGCACCACCCAGTCCAAACCCAGGGTTGGATGGGCAATGCGAATATCTGATTCCACCTCGCCGAGAATTTCGGCCAACGCGGCGCGCGCCAGTTCGGGCGTGTTGTTGTGTTCGCTGAGATGGGCGGCAGCCACGGTCTTTAAACCGGTATGCAGGCAGCGAGCCAGCAGATCGGCCGCCGCGGCATTCGACAGATGGCCGTGGCTGCCCAGAATGCGCTTTTTCAACGCCGGGTGATACGGCCCGGTGCGCAGCATGCCCTCGTCGTGGTTGCATTCCAGCAGCAGCGCCTGGCAGCCAGCCAGCGCTTCGGCCACGCTTGCTGGTGCGCAGCCCAGGTCGGTGACAAGCCCCAGGCGCAGCGCGCCGTCGTTCAGCACCAGTTGCAGCGGCTCATTGGCGTCATGGGGCACCGTGAACGGCCGCAACGCCATATCGCCCAGTTCCATGGCCTCGCCGCCCCTGGCGATGCGCAGCAAAGCGGGATCGAAGTCGGCGCTGCCAACCGCCCGCCAGGTGCCACGGCTCATGACCAGCGGGATGCGGTAGCGCATCGCGAAGGCGAGTGCGCAACCGATGTGGTCGCCGTGCTCGTGAGTGATGAAGACGGCGTCGACATCCTCGGGCGCGCTGCCGGCGCGGGCGAGGCGTTTGACGAGTTCGCGGACGCTGAAGCCGGCATCGACKAGCAACCGCGTGCTCGTGATGCCCTGGCTGGCCTCAATCAGGGTTGAGTTGCCTCCGCTGCCGCTGCCGAGGCTGCAAAAGCGCATCACGCGAACGCTCCTGTGAGCATTGCAGCGGGAAACGGGCGGTTCATCGAGGCAACCTGATCTTCACCGAGTGGCTCCAGCAGATCCGGCTTTGCCGGGCTGCTTGGAGCGCCCCTTGGAGGGGCCGGCGAAGCCGGTAGGGGTGGTCTTATTTCAGGTCGTCCATCAGCAACGACAGAATGCGCTTGGCGTTGTCGTCGGAAATGGCCTGACCGCGGTCGTCCAGCACACGCACCGTGCTCTTGACACCGTCTGCCTTGACCGAAACGCGATAGCGCATCGGCGCGGCAGCCTTGGCGCCGAACAGGCGCTGGAAGAAGTTGGGTTCGTCCTTGCCAGCCTGCTCGGGGTCGGCGTAGCGCAGATAGAAGAGGCCAGCAGCGCGGTCACGGTCCTCGATGGTGAAGCCATGACGGTCCAGCGACAGGCCGACACGGCGCCAGGCGCGGTCGAACCCATCATTGACGGCAAGGCTGTCAGGCACTTCGGACAGCGGGCGGCGGGCGCGTGGGGCGTCGCCGCCGACCTTGATCGTGCTCGGCGTCGTGGCTGCGGCGGGCGAGCCCGCTTCGGCGACGATGGYCTTGGCAGCGTCTTCCTTGCCGCCGAGCTTGAGCATCAGGCGCGACAGCATCTCGGCTTCGAGATACGGGTCGGCCGGGCGGTTCTGCCAGGCGGTCGAATCACGGCCTTGGGAGGTGTAGATCTCCTGCATGCCGCGGTGGCTGATGAAGATGTCGGTGCCGCTTGTGCCTCGTTCGACACGGGTGCGGTACATGTCGCGCTCGCCGGTGGAGTACAGGCCGTCGAAGACCTTGCCGATGGTGGAGCGGATGAAGTCCTGCGGCAGCTTGGCGCGGTTCTCGCCCCAGTTGGTCTCCATGACACCGACCTCGGGCTGCTCCTTGACGACTTCAAGGCCGCGTTCCTGCCAGAAGGTGCGGATCTGCGGCCAGAGCTGCTCGGGCGAAGCCGAGGTGTGCAGCCAGCGCTCGGCGCCGCTGCGCTCGAGGCGAACATCGCCAACCGCATTGGCGGCGACGCTGCCGGAGACCAGCGACTGGGCGTTGGTCGAATTCGCGGGCTTGACCGCCGACAACGCCGAGGCGGTGATGGAGCCGCCCTGCACTTGAGCGCGGTTGTCCTTGGCCARCTGGGTCAGGTCGGGCGGGACGTCCAGACCCTGGGTCTGGCGCGAAGCGGCGCGGTAGTCGACCTTGTCCGTCGAGAACATGCTGTCGATGGTGCTGCAGCCGGCGAGGGACAGGACAAAGGCCGTGCAGGCCAGACGGGTCGCCGACGGGCGAAGCGAGCAAATCGGGGAAAGGGACGTCACGCTGGAGATCTCCGAGGGAACTGGTTGCCCGCTTGAAACGGGCAGCCGCGCATTAGACCAGAGGCTCAGAGYAGTCCGGCTTCAACCATTGCCTGGCCGACGCTGGCCTGGCCGGCAGCCGTCAGCGGCGTGATTGGCAGGCGCAGCGCACCGCCGCAGCGGCCCAGGCGCGACAGCGCCCACTTCGCCGGGCCGGGGCTGGGCTCGCAGAACAGCTGCTTGTGCAGACCGAGCAGCTTGAAATGGACCTTGCGCGCCTCGACGGCGTTGCCGTCGATGGCCAGGCGGCAAAGTTCAGCCATCAACTCCGGCGCGACATTGGCCGTCACGCTGACGTTGCCGTGGCCGCCGAGCAGCATCAGCGCGACCGCCGTGCCGTCGTCGCCCGAGTAGACGTGGAAGCCCGCCGGGGCGTGCTTGATCAGATAKGCCGCGCGCTCAATATTGCCGGAGGCTTCCTTGACGCCGAAGACGCCGGGCAGGCTGGCGCAACGCAGCGTCGTCTCAGGGGCCATATCGGCCACCGTCCGGCCAGGCACGTTGTAGAGCATCATGGGGATGTCCACGGCCTCGGCGATGGCCTTGAAGTGCTGGTAGATGCCTTCCTGCGAGGGCTTGTTGTAGTAGGGCACGACCGACAGCGTGCAGTCCGCGCCGACCTCCTTGGC
>NZ_JBFULE010000547.1:0-3632 GCF_056400485.1 Roseateles sp. P5_B10 | reverse complement strand
CATCCGGCGTGTTGAACTCGGTGAAATAGAAGCGACCGCGCCAGCTGTAGTCGGCGCGCAGCGTGGTGCGCAGCTCACCGAGGCTGGCAGCCCATTCGGCGCCGAGGGTGACTTGCTGCTTGGACGCCTGGGCGAGCTGCCGGCCGCGCACATTGACCGGCGTCGTCGGTGCGTTGCGCAGGTCGACATTGGTGAAGTCCGTGTACTTCGGCGTCATCAGGCCGAGGCCGACCGACAGCGTCAACGGCGCGATGGGCTTGACCGCGGCCTCGATCTCGACACCATCGATGCGCGCCGCCGACGCGTTGGCCAGGAGGGTCGTCGCCTGGCCAACCTGCGAGACCTGCATGTCCTTGTAGCGGCTGCTGAAGACGGCGGCGCTGAGCACGCCGCGGCGCTCCAGGAACTCGGTCTTGAAGCCGAGTTCGATGCTGCTGACCTTCTCCGGCTTGACGAGATTCGGCTGCAGCGCGCCGAGGTTGACCGCGCCCGACTTGAAGCCATGCGCCCAGCGCGCATAGGCCAGCGTGCCGGCGGCCGGCTTGTATTCGACGCCGACGCTGCCCGGCGTGCTGGTCCAGCCGTCGCTCGGGTGGCCGGTGCCGGCCAGACCGAAGGCGGCGATGTTCTGGTATTCGTCGGCACGCTTGCTGTCGTGGTTGACGCGCAGGCCGGCCAGCAGCGACCACTGCGGATTCAGCATGTAGCGCAGGTCGGCGTAGGCGGCGCTGGAGCGCGTGTGCACGCTCCCGCCCAGCAGGAAGCCGACGCCGCCCGGGAAGGGCACGGTCAGCGGCGCACCCGGCACGAGGAAACCCAGCGGCACCTGGGTGAGGATGGTGATGTCCTGGCTCTGGTCGAACTGCAGGGCCGTGACGCCGACCAGCCATTGCAACGGGCTGCCATCGTCGGAGGCCAGATGGATGTCCAGGCTCTTGTCGGTGCTGCCGGTCAGGAAGCCCGAGCTCGTGACCGCGGCCTCGGTGGTGTCGCTGTCCCAGAGCCGGTCGACCTTGCTGCGCCGCCAGCTCAGGGACGCGCTCAGAGTGTTCGTGYCAATAGGCAATTCCAGCAGCGCCTGCGCCGTGTTGACCTCGACGCGGTTGCTCGAGCCCTGGCTCTTGACGACGCGCGGGTCGCTGCTTTGCGTGACGC
Source organism: Roseateles sp. P5_B10 (assembly GCF_056400485.1). Taxonomy (NCBI): domain Bacteria; kingdom Pseudomonadati; phylum Pseudomonadota; class Betaproteobacteria; order Burkholderiales; family Sphaerotilaceae; genus Roseateles; species Roseateles sp. P5_B10. The sequence goes on along the minus strand of NZ_JBFULE010000547.1, from coordinate 2,477 downwards.
CATGGAGCAGCACCGGAATGGACACCGGATCGGGCAGCACCGGCACGCTCATGCCGGCGTCGCGCTCGCGGTAGTGGCCGGCCACAAAGCGCAGCGTGCCATGGCCGCCGAGGCTGGATTGCAGCTGGGCGCGCAGTGCGCGGCTGGACTGGTCGTCCAGGCGCCGCGGCCCCTCGGCCAGCGGGTTGCGGGTGTAGCCGTCGGCCTCCTTGATCTGATACGACAGCCGCCCTTCCAGCCCATCGCTCAAAGGCCCGGAGACAAAGCCCTCGCTCTCATGCCGGTTGTCGCTGCCGAACAGCAGGCCGACGCGCGCCTGCAGCGTGGAGGTCGGCAGCGCCGAGATGATGTTGACCGCGCCGCCGGTGGCATTGCGGCCGTAGAGGGCGCCCTGGGGCCCGCGCAGGATCTCGACGCGCTGGGTGTCGAACAGGGCGGTGTTGGAGCTGGTCTGGTCCGACACATAGGCGCCGTCGGCATACAGGGCCACGCCGGGGTCCCCGCCTGCCAGGATGAAGACATTGCCGATGCCGCGCACGAAGAGTTGGGTTGCGCCCTGCCCGTTTGTGAACGAGGTGTTGGGGCTGAGCATGACGAGGTCGGCCAGGCCGGTGTCGCCACGCTCGGCCAGGCGGGCGCCGTTCAGCGCGGTGATGGCGGTGGGCGTGGTGTCCAGCACCGTCACGCGGCGTTCGGCCGTGATGACGACGCGCTCGATCTGGTTGGTTTCAGGAGCGGTCTGGGCCGCCGCCAGCGTGGACGCCACGGCAAGCGCAATAGGGCTGAGTCTCATGCTCTGTCTCCGGTCGCCGCGTCTGTGTGGCGGCGTAAGAGCATGGTCGCGAGCCCGCTGGGAGCCGGCTATGGCGAATCGGCAGCGCGATGTGCCGAATCGGAACTTCTCAGCCCTTCAGCGTCTCACTCGGTGATTCGCCAAAGCGCTCGCGGTAGCGCGCCGCGAAGCTGCCAAGCTGCCAGAAGCCCCATTGCGCGGCGACAGAGGTCACCGTGACGCCCGGTGCGGCGGAGCGCAGCTCCTCGCGCGCCCGGTCCAGCCGGTACTGCTGCAAATAGCGCTGTGGCGACACGCCGAAATGGCGCTCGAAGCCGCTTGCCAGCGCGCGCACGCCGACGCCGGCAGCGCGGGCGATCTCGGCCACCGACGGCGCCTCGGACGCGTGGGCGTGGATGTAGTCGCGTGCCCGCCGCGTGGAGGCAGGCAGTGCGGCCGGAGCATCCAACCCGCGGGTGTAGTTGTTGGGCCAGGCCAGCAGCAGCTCGAACAGGGCCGCGTCGCGCAGGCCGTCCTCCAGCCGCGCGGCGGCCGCATGCGGGTAGGCCGGCGTGGCGGCCAGGTGGCCGAGCACACGCAGCAGGGCCGCCACCGGCGCGCCGCCGGCCTGGGCGCGGCCCTCGAAGCGCAGCGCATGGGCCATGTCCGAGCCCAGCAGCGCGCGGCAGGCGCTGCCCATGTCGGCGTCCGCCACGCGCAGGTTCAGCAGTTCCATGTCACCCGACATCTCCAGCCCCTGCACCTCGTCGGGCGCGATGACACCGGCATCACCAGCGCCGTACAGGTCGCGCCGGCCGCCACGCCAGACTTCGCCCTGGCGAAGATAGGAAAACACCCAATGCCCATGGGCGCGCGGCATGGCCATGCGGGTGGACGTGCCGTAGCGCACCTCGCCCAGGTGCAGGCGGGCGAACTCGGCGCCGCGCAGCTTCAGCGCCAGGCCGTTCTCGTCGCCGATGCGCAGGGCATGCGGGCCATAGACGCTACTGAGCACGGCCTGGGCCTCGTCGGGGTTGCTGGTCTCACAGACGGCGACGAGGCGCGAGTTGCTCAGCGCGGCATCGACCTCGGCCCCTTGCAGGGGCTGGTCGGCGCTGACGGCGGCGGTGGGCAGCATGGCCGGGTTGTAGGCCAATTCCCGGCCCACCGCCATTGGTGCAATGCGTGGACGCGACAGTCACCCCCGAGACAGGCGTGACGAAGCGCATCCCCTAGTTCGAGCCGTCCCCAAGCTGTCCGTGCAACCCGTCGCAATCGCGCCGAACTCGGTGGCCGATTTGCCGCCCCGGTCGCATCGCTGTCCTCGCGGCCGCCCCGTTTCACACACTGCCGCCGCCCGCAGCCTCACGCTGACGTGCATCAACCCCAAGGAGCAAGCCATGAACTTCAAAGCCACCCTGTGCGCCGCCGCCGCGGCCYTTTCCCTGTGCCTGTCGCTGCCGGCCCTGGCCGAGGATTCCAGCTACACGCCGGGTTCGGTCTGGTTCTTCTCCAACATCCAGATCGAACCGGGTCATTTCGAGAAGTACATGGACTACCTCGGCGCCAACTGGAAGAAGGTGCAGGAGCTGGGCAAGAAGGAAGGCATCATCGTCTCGTACCACGTGCTGGCCGTGAACGCCCAGCGCCATGGTGAGCCCGACCTGGTGCTGGCCGTCGAGATCAAGGACTACCAGAACAACGC
>NZ_JBFULE010000546.1:0-3636 GCF_056400485.1 Roseateles sp. P5_B10 | reverse complement strand
GAGCATAGCGACGACATTGGGTGATTCGCTAGCGGGATTTCGATTAATGTAGTTTTGCTACTATTCAAAAACAACAAGGAGACCTTCATGCCATCTCGCCCCCTGCTGTGCTGCATGGCGCTGGGCCTGACGCTGATTGCCGGTGCAGCGCGCGCCGACGATCTGGACGACTGCAATGCCGAAGTGCCGATCCCCGCACCTGCTGCGCGGCCGGCAGCCGAGGCCTATTGGCTGGATGCGCGGACCGTGCAGTGGCCGGGGCTGAAGCTGCAGGGCGGCGACCGTGTGCGCCTGTATCACGCCCGGGCGGCGGGGCTGAAGGCGCCGGCTGGCGACAGGGTCACTGGCGCCGATGGCGCGGTCGAACTCGTGCTCGCCACGGCGGCGCTGCCGGCGCGATTCCGTTTCATCGGTGAGGGGCCGCGCTTCGCCATTGCGGGCGGCGCGGATGCCGCGGCCCTGCTGCGTGAGCAGTTGATGCTGGTGCACGAAGCTGCCGACGGCCGGGTCATCGGCGCGACGGGCCTGCAATTGCCCGGCGCCCTGGACGACCTCTATGCCGCGGCCGAGCGCGTGACGGATTTTGGCGCCCATCCCGCCAAGGCGCAGACGCGCTTTGCCGTCTGGGCCCCGACGGCCCAGCGCGTGCTGCTGTGTCGCCATGCCGGGCCCGAGTCGCCCGCGGTGGCGGTCGATGCGATGCGTCTCGATGCCGCCATCGGTGTCTGGCGCGCCGAGCTGCCCGGCGACCTGAGCGGCCAGTCTTATCGTTACCTCGTCGACGTCGTCACGCCCACGCACGGTCGCGTACGCAACCTCGTCACCGACCCCTATTCGGTTGCGCTGACGGCCGACTCGCGGCTCAGCGTCGTCGCCGACCTTGCTGCCCCCGCGCTCAAGCCGCGTGGCTGGGACGCCTCGCCGCGCCCGACACGCGTGAGGCTCGCCACCGACCAGGTCATCTACGAACTGCATGTGCGCGACTTCTCGGTCAGCGACACGACCGTGCGGCCCGCCTGGCGCGGCAAATACCTGGCCTTCACGGAGACCCGCTCCGATGGCGTGAAGCATCTGCAGGCCCTGGCCAGCGCCGGCCTGACCGACGTGCACCTGCTGCCCGTCTTCGACCTCGCCAGCGTGCCCGAGCGCGGCTGCAAGACACCCACCGTGCCCGTTGCACCGGCGGATAGCGAAGCCCAGCAGGCCGCCGTCATGGCCGTCGCGGCCGACGACTGCTTCAACTGGGGCTACGACCCCTGGCATTTCAACGTGCCGGAGGGCAGCTACGCGACCGATCCGCACGAGCCGGCGACGGGCCGCTCCCGAGGCGGCTCCACCCCCTCGGGGGGCGGCGACGCGCATTTGGCGTCGCCTGGGGGCGCTATGAGACGCGTGGTCGAGTTCCGCGCCATGGTCATGGCCCTGCACAAGGCCGGGCTGCGTGTCGGCATGGACATGGTCTACAACCACATGTCGGCTGCCGGCCAGGCGCATAAATCGGTGCTGGACCGCCTCGTGCCCGGCTACTACCACCGCCTCAACGCCAAAGGCGAGATCGAACGCTCGACCTGCTGCGACAACACGGCCACCGAGCACCGCATGATGGCCAAGCTGATGATCGACTCGGCGGCGCTGTGGGTGCGCGAGTACAAGATCGATTCGATGCGTTTCGACCTGATGGGCCACCAGCCGCGCGAGGCGATGGAGAGGCTGCAGGCCCGCGTCAATGCGGAAGCCGGCCGGCCCGTGCAACTGCTGGGCGAGGGCTGGAACTTCGGCGAGGTGGCGAATGGCGCCCGCTTCGTGCAGGCCTCGCAGCTGAGCCTGAACGGCAGCGGCATCGGCACCTTCAGCGACCGCGGCCGCGATGCGGCGCGTGGTGGCAGTGCAGGCGAGGGCGGTGACGACAGCGTGCGCCGCCAGGGCTGGCTCAACGGCCTCGTCTACGCACCCAACGCGCTGGCAAATGCAAGGCCGGAGGAACTGCTGACCGCCGCCGACATGATCCGCGTCGGCCTGGCAGGGTCGCTGCGCAGCTTCGAGCTGACGACCTGGCGCGGCGAGAAGAAGCGCCTGGACGCCATCCCCTATGGCGACCAGCCCGCGGGCTTTGCGTCAGAGCCCAGCGAGGTTGTCAACTACGTGGAGAACCACGACAACCAGACGCTGTTCGACATCAATGCGCTGAAGCTGCCGCTGGCCACCTCGCGCGAGGATCGCGCCCGCGTGCAGATGCTGGGAGCCGCGCTGGTGGCCTTCAGCCAGGGCATCGCTTACTTCCATGCCGGCCAGGACATCCTGCGCAGCAAGAGCMTGGACCGCAACAGCTATGACAGCGGCGACTGGTTCAACCGGCTGGACTGGAGTTATCAGAGCAACCATTTCGGCACCGGCCTGCCGCCGAAGCAGGACAACTTCGGCAAGGATGGCCGCGATTGGGAGCTTGCTCGCGAGCGGTTGGCGGATGCATCGATTGCCCCCGGCCCGGCCGAGATTGCCTGGGCGCGCGATGTGTTTCTCGACCTGCTGAAGATCCGGGCCAGCACGCCGCTGCTGCGGCTGCCCAGCGCGGCGGAGATCCGCAAGCGCGTCAGCTTCCCGGGCAGCGGCGCGGGGCAGAACCCGGTGCTGGTCGCGACGCGTATAGACGGCCGTGGCCTGCCTGGTGCGGGCTTCAAGGTGGTAATGACGCTGATCAATGTGGCGCCGACGGCGCAGACGCTGAAGTTGCCGGAAGAGGCCGGTGCGGTTTGGCGGCTGCATCCGGTGCAGCGTCGTGAGCAGGCTGCGGAACAGCGCGTGGCGCGGTACGCGAGGGCGGTCAAAGGTGTGTTCGAGGTGCCGGCCCGCAGTGCGGTGGTGTTCGTACTGGAGTAAGGCGGACAGGCCGTAGGAGAGCAAATCGCCCTGCTTTCAAGCGGCATCCGTCAGCTACGCTACCCCCGCGCTTCTCTCTCTTGTTCCATTTCACGCGTCAGAAAATAGTTCAACGCCGTAGACCCTTTCGATGAGCTGGCTGCGAACGGGGGGCTCCGTCCAGGCGCGCAGATTTGCTTGGGTGTCAAACCGGATGATGACCGTGTAAGTCGAGGAGAAGCCTGGAACCGGATGGATGATCTGCCAGTCAAGATTGCCAGCAAACGATCGGCAAAGCGGTCCGATTTCGTTCATCCATTTCTTCATACTCGGCCTGCTTGCCATCACGCACCCGATGAGTGATGACCACCGTTGCTCCCATGGTGTCGCCAGTGCTAGTAAATTTCGCGTTTAGGTCAATGGCGTCGCTCGCGTAATGAGGCATCTAGCTTTTCGGCAACTTCCTCCAAGTTGAAGACTGAGGGGCCACCTGTCGCCAGGTGGCCCAAGTCCAGTCTTTGTCTGAACCTACTTCACGTTTTTTTGTGCCATGTCATAGCTTTCAAACAACGCGCCATATGCGGGCTCGACGTGGTCGACAAAGACCTTGGCGAATTCCATTGCTTCTGGGCGATTCCAGGTGTGCATCACCTCTGTAATCGCCGCGAATGTGTCAATTGGCATCGCGCCCGCCTGCGTGACCCGGGCAATGGAGATGTCGGTTGCCATCTTCGACCAATTACCCGAGGCATCCACAATGCAAAACACTTTGTATCCTTC
>NZ_JBFULE010000545.1:0-3641 GCF_056400485.1 Roseateles sp. P5_B10 | reverse complement strand
GGCGATGAACTGGCCCATATTCCAGCCGTTGACGAAGATCAGCGCGCGGTTCTCGACCTCGGAACGTGGCTTGGTCGTGTCGCCAAAGGCCAGCCCGAGCTGCACATCGTGGCCGGCCGGCAGGTCCAGCTTGAAGTTGGTGCGCAGCCAGTAGCTGCCCGGCGCTGGCGGTGCGGCGCTCACGGTCGTGGCCTCCCAGCCGGGCTGGGGCTTGGTCGGGTCAACGGGCAGATGCCAGCCCATGCGCTCGCCGTGCAGGCCACCGCTGTTCATCGGACCGCGCACGAGGTCGGCAATGTCCTCGCCGCCCTTGTTGCCCTGGATCTTCCAGGCGATGGGCGTGCCGAAGCGCTGATCACCTTTGTGCGCGAGGGACGCCGAGATCAGGCCGCGCGCCTCCTTGTGCACGTCGTCGGCGAACAGGTCCCAGTTGTGTGAGTTGTTGCGCACGACGACGGCCAGCACGTGGTCGCCCGGCGGCAGGTCTTTCAGCAGGTGGCGGAAGGTGTCGGTCGTCTCGGGGAAGGGGCGGCCGGTGTCGTGCTCCTGCTGGCCGATGAACTTGCCGTCCAGCCAGACCTGGATCATGCCGGCGCCACCGCCGCCGAAGAAGAGTTCCAGCTGCAGCGGCTTGGTGTCGCTCGTTGCGAAGCGGCCGCGGTACCAGACGTCGCCATGGTGGAAGCCGTAGTCGCTCATGGCCAGCACGGGCTGGCCCTTGTCGGGCGCGGTGTACACGTTGGCGGCCGACCCGCTGGTGTCGGTCTTGCGCCAGGCACTGTCGTCGAAGCCGGGGGCGGCTTCGAGGGAGTCGAAGCGGCGCGTCCAGGTGAGCTGCGTCAGGTCGGGCAGCTTGACGGCGTCAGGGCCGGGCAGGGCGGTGCGGGCGGCGAGGCTGAAGTCCTGCGCTGCGGTCGCTACGGCTTGGCCGTTGAACGTCAGCGCGTTGATGCCGTCCGGCACCCAAGCGCGCAGCGCGCTCGGCTGTGTCGTATCGCCGCGGAGTTGCAGCTTCTTGCCGTCGACCGCCGCCGTGCGAACGAGGCCCGGGCTGCGCACCAGTACGCTCTGACCACCGGCTTGCAGGCGCCAGAACTCCTGGCCCGTCTTTTCGTCAGCGATCAGCAGCAGCAAGGGGGCACGCCCGGCGCCGCTGATCAGCACTTCGATGAGGCCGGTGTGCTGGTAGTTCAGCCGCAGGTCGCCGCGCTTGGCATCCCAGTTCACCTGGGCCTGKCCGCGCAGCAGCTTCACGGTCGGCCTGGCGGCATAGCGCAGCACGGTCTCGCCGTCGTCGCCGTTGCGGCCGTAGAACAGCGCCACATCACGGGCGCCTTGCTGCAACTGCGCCTGCAGCTCGCTCGTGCTGTAGACCAGGTGCTGGCGTTCCAGTGCGTAGCTGGCCAGCAGCATCTTGGCGTCCTGGCCGGTCAGCGTCAGCTTGCCGGCCTGCGGCACCTGGTAGCTGCCGTCACGCGTTTGCAGCTTGAAGCTGAACGCCTCAGTTCCTGTCAGCGCGTTGTGCTGAGCCAGCAGCACATGGCTGCCCAGCGCCTGGTTGACGTTGTGATACAGCCTGACCTTGGCATTGCTCGAGTCCAGGACCTCGCCCTTGTCCATCTGCGTTAGCACCGGTGTGGCCGCCTGCACGAAGCCGCCCATCTGCTTGAGCACCAGCGCCTTGTCGCGCATGACGCGGGCCTCGCTGATGGGCGAGCCGTAGTCGTAGCTCGTGTAGACGATCGGCCCCGGCTGCCAGCCCCAGCTGGTGCCGCCGTAGGCCATGTAGATGGAGTGGATGGTCAGCGCATTGATGAGGCTGCTGCCGTAGAACACGCGCTGGTAGCCCGGCCCCTGGCGCTGGGCCRTGCATTCGTAGGTGCCGTTGCTGCCCCAGTAGTCGAACCAGCCCGCACCGATCTCGGCGACAAAGCCGGGCGTGTTGGGCGAGGCCTGCGAGCCGACCTTGGGGAAGTTCTTGCCATAGATGCCCCAGTCCGGCGCCGGTGCCGGCGTGCCGGGCTTGGCATCCACGCCGCAGACGCCGCCGGGATAGCCGTCGAAGGCGTAGAGGTCGGTCGGGCCGGGGTTGGCGAACGGGGCCGTGGAGTTCTTGGGCGTCCAGTCCGGCAGCCGTGAGGCGGCGTTGTGAAACAAGGGCACGGTGATGCCGTCGGCGCGCGCCTTGTCCGCCAGGTGCTGCATGTGGCGGATGTTCTTGGGGTTCACCGCGAACAGCTCGTTTTCCAACTGATAGGCGATGACGGTGCCGCCGCCGTTGGTGATCTGGTGGCGGGCCAGGATGGCGTTGATCTGCGTCATCCATTCATCCGCTGCGGCCTGGTACTCGGCCGCGTCGGTGCGGGCCTCGGCGCGCTGGCGCAGCAGCCAACCCGGGAAGCCGCCGGCCGTCAGCTCGGCGTTCACATAAGGCCCCATGCGGGCGATGACGTAGAGGCCTTCCTCCTCCGCCATCTGAATGGCGCGCTCGATGTTGCGCACGCCGGTGAAGTCGTAGTGGCCCGGCTTGGCCGAGTGGTAGCCCCAGCTGAAGTAGAGCGACACGGCGTTGAGGCCCGACGCCTTCATCTTCTGCAGTACGTCGCGCCACAGGCTGGGCGAGGGCAGGCGGAAGGGGTGGAACTCGCCGGCGAAGATCATCTCCCGCTTGCCGTCGATGATCAGCGAATGGCGGTCCCAGGCGATGGATTTGGGCTTGGCCTTGGGCGCCGTCGCGCGCTCCAGCTGCGCGGTTTCTTCCGAGATGACGGTGAAGTGGCGCACCGTGCCCGACACGCCGCCCAGTTCCTTCTTGGGCGTCCAGGTCTGCAGGCCGTCGAAGCTGTCGGAATACCAGTACCGCTTGGTCGTGTAGTCGTCGAAGTAGATGCGCCAGCCACCCTTGATGGGTACCAGCGCCTGGCCTTCCGACGGGCCGCCCCAGCCGGCCCAGTCGCCGGTTTTCTGAATCGTCCACGGGCCGTCCAGCGACGGGGCCGTGGCCAGTTCGATGAACTTGGTCGTCTCGTTCTTCGTGAAGGCGACGTAGCGGCCTTCATGCTGGATGACGAAGGTGTCGATGTAGTTCTTCTCCAACCCCTGCATGGGCACCGGGTCGGAGAACTTCGTGAAGCCGGCGTCCAGCGCCTTCACGAAATAGGCGGCGAACGGCCCCTGGGTGCAGCCCTTGGACAGGCTCACGACGAGCTTGAAGCTGCCGTCGCTGTCGCGGAACCATTCAGGCGCCCAGACGTTGGACACACCCGGCAGCTTCACGGGCACGTCGGCCACATGCGTCCAGCTTTTCATGTCCGCCGACTTGGCGATGCCGAAGGTCGAGCCGTTCCAGTTGGTTGTGTAGGCGATGTAGTACAGCCCGTCCGCCGCGCGGATGATGGACGGGTCGCGCAGCAGCTCCCTGGCCGGCGTGTAGACCTCCGAGCCCAGCGAGGTGAAGTTGACGCCGTCGTTGGAACTGAACAGGCTCAGCGTGTTTTGCGACGTGGCCATGAAGGCCGACATCAGATAGGTTCGCTCGCTTTTTGCCACCGGGGACGTCGCTTGCGCCGGCGTGCTGACGGCGGTGGGCGCCTGCTGGCCCGGGAGATCCTGCGCCTGGATCGCCCCGCACAGCAACAGCG
>NZ_JBFULE010000544.1:0-3645 GCF_056400485.1 Roseateles sp. P5_B10 | reverse complement strand
GGGGCAGCGATGGCGAGGGCGGTGACGAGGGCGGTGAGCAGGGTCTTCATCGTGGATCTCCAAAAGAAAAGCTGATGGGGCAAGCGTAACGGAGGCGGCAGTCTCGGGCCGTCCCTCAGCTGCCTTTGCGCACCATGAAGCCCTCGTCCGTGCGCTCGTCGTCCTTGAACACACCTTCCCAGCGATCGCCGCTGGGCCAGTGGAAGGTGCCCTGGCCATGCTTGAGGCCGCGCGCCCAGGCGCCTTCGTAGCGCTCGCCGCTGCGCCAGGCGTATTTGCCCTGGCCGTGGGCCTTGCCGGCGTCGAACTCGCCCTCGTAGACGTCGCCGCCAGGGAAGATCATGCGGCCGCGTCCCTGGGGCAGGCCGGCGGCCATCTGGCCTTCGTACTGGTTGCCGTTGCTGAAGCGCATCTTGCCCTGGCCCTGTGGCTTGTCGTTGACCCATTCGCCCTCGTAGCGCTGGCCGCTCATCCAGACATAGCTGCCGCGGCCATGCGGCAGCCCCTGGCGGATCTGGCCGCTGTAGACGTCGCCCGAGGCATAGGTCAGCTTGCCTTCGCCCTCTGGCTGGCCGTCCATCAACGTGCCTTCGTAGTGATTGCCGTTGGCAAAGCTCATGGTGCCGCGGCCGGTGGCGCGGTCGGCCACCCAGTCGCCCTTGTAGCGCTGGCCGGCGGCCCAGCGGATCTCGCCGACGCCCTGGCGCTGGCTGCGCAGCAGCGGGCCTTCGTAGACGTCGCCGTTCTTCCACTCGACGCGACCGGAGCCCGTGACGGTGTCGTCGTCATTGCGCACGAACTGGCCAACGTAGCGCGTGTCACCGGCCATGCGATCGAAAAGCTTGGGCTCGGGAACCKGCACCGGCGCTGCTGTGGGCTGGGCGAGGGGCGTGATCGGTGCGGCTGCTGCCTGGCGCAGCCCAGGCGGGGCCGGCGGTGGCGCGCTGGCAGCGGCCTTGTTGGTGACGGGTGCCGCCATCGCGGCCGCCGGTTTGGGCGCTGCCGCAACCACCGGTGCCGGCGCGCCGGGCAGCGGTGTCGCCACCCAGGGTGTGCCGCGCTCGCGAGCCAGGGCCTGGGCGTTGTTCGTCGCCAGCTCCTGGGCGCTGCCTTTGCAGAGCTTGGCGGTGTCGCGCCACAGCGTCTCGCCGATCTGGCTTTGTGTCTGGCGCTCGGCCAGCGGCAGGGCGGCGCCGGTGTTGCGCAGCTTGCTGGAGAACTCGCGGGCGCGCTCGAAGGGCGCGGCGCAGAACTCGGCGTTGTGGCCGTCGATCTCACTCTGCTCGCGGCGGCGCTGGGCAGTCTGCTGCTGGCTGCCGTTGCACTGCTCGGCGGCCAGCTCCCACATGCCCTCGGCCTTGCGGTAGAGGCTGGCGGCGTCGCCAAAGCGCCGCTCGCCAAAGGCCGCGCGGGCCAGCTCCTGCAGCGAGGCGGCATCGCGGTGGGCACTCTCGCACTGGCTGCCGGACTGCAGCTTCTCGGCCAGGGCTTCGCGGGTCTTCTGGCTGTCGGCCAGGTTGCGTTGGGCGCGTTCGCGAGCGCGGCCGTCGCAGCTGGCCAGTGCCCCGCCCCATTGCGCAACCGCCTCGTCGTAGAGCTTGACCAGGGCCTCCAGTGGCTGGTTCTGCGATTGGGCCGTGGCGGCACGCAGGTCGGCCGACAGCGCCCGGCTCGACAGTTGGGCGCAGCTGGGCGGCGGTGGGGCCGGCGCGGCGACGGGCTCGGAAGCTGCGGGCTCGGGTGCCGACGCCCCGGCTTCGGGAGGCGTCTGGGCCTGAGCCCAGGCGGCCGTCAACAGCAGCAGCGTGATGGCGAACTTCATTTCTTGGTGGCCGACTCGGCGGGCAGTTCCAGCATGGCGTCGACCAGGCCGCGGGAGAAACGGCCGGCGCCGGGGTCGTCGGGGTTGTCGAAGCTGAAGCTGCCGCGCGCCGAGGCCAGCGGCATGGCGCCGATCTCGGCCCGCAGCGTGTCGGCGCGCAGGCCACCGAGGATGGCGACCACCTCGGCCTCGAAACCGCGTGCGGCGGCGATCTTGTTGATGGCCGCCAGGCGGTCGGCGTCGAACAGGAAGGCGTTGGCGGCCAGGCTGCGCTCGATGAGTTTCTGGTGCAGCGTGAAGCCCGCCAGCGGCGACGCGCCCAGGGCCGCCATGCGCGTGAAGGCCCAGGCGTCGGCATAGTCGAAGGTGGTGGCCGCGATGCGGGAGACGCCCGACAGCGAGCCGCGGTTGGCGGCCGCGGCCTGCATCACGTTCATGACCTGCTGGCGCGTCAGCTGTTGAGCAGCGTCCACCAGGCCTTCGCGGATCTTCTGCGTCGCCAGCGCCTTGCCCTGCTCGATGAGCTGCTGCTTGAGGAACTCGCTGGCCACGTTGGCCGCGGCGCTCTTGGCCGCGCTCATCGCGGCGTCGGCGGCCAGCGCCGCGGCCTTGACGCCCGAGGCCAGTGTGGCCAGGTTGTAGAGGGTGCCGGCGATCTTGATGGCGTAGTGGTAGGTCTTCATGCGGGCCCCGCCCTCTTCGGACAGGCCCTGCGTCCACAACACCATCCACAGCGCCTCGTCGGGTGTGGGCTCGGCCTGGGTCACCTCCAGCGGGTGCAGGCTGAGCAGCCAGTGGTAGTCCTGCAGCTGCGCCGTGTTGGGCGGTGCGAAGCGTGTGTAGCCGCGGCAGACTTCGAAGGGCTTGATGGCGACGTTGCGGCCTGAGGCCAGGCCGACGTTGAAGGGCTTGCCAGCGTCGCGCGCCTCGGCCAGCGTTTCCAGCAGGCGCTCGCCGTCGATGTCCTCGCGGCCGCCGACGCGCACGATGCGGTCGCTCGGGGCCAGCGGCGAATCCTGGGTGACGGCGATGACGGTCAGCCTCTCGTCCACCTGCAGGGCGCGCACCCAGGCGACGCGATCGTCCGCGCTCCAGCCGGCGCTGGTGGCCACGGCGAAGGGCAGCTCCCACTGCTTGTCGCAGTCCTTGTCTTTCAGCGCCGCGCTGCGCGCGATGGCCGGGCGGATCAGGCGCTCGCCGGCGCCATAGGCACGCATGCCGGCCAGCAGCGTCTCGTCGACCTTGCGGCCGTCGTCCACGGTGAATTTGGGGCCTGAGGCACAGCCGGTCAGCAGCGCAATCAGAACAATCAGTAACAAGCGCATCTTGGCGTCGAGCCTAAGCGGTTGACGCCGTGAATGCCGCCGGTAGTTATCCCAGGCGGCGTGATGCCTGTCGCGGCCAAGCCTAAACTGGTAAGTCGCGCCACAAGCGCCAGGAGTACGCCATGAACGCACGTGATCCCCACCTGCCCCTGCAAGCCGATGAGACGAGCGCGCTGGGCGAATTTGCCGCCCGCGTCTGGGACGAGGAAATCGTCCCCGCGCTGACCGATTACATCGCCATTCCGGCCAAGAGCCCGATGTTCGACGCCGACTGGGCGAAGAACGGCCATATCGAGAAGGTGCTGACCCAGGCCGCCGCCTGGGTCGAGAGCAAGAAGGTTGCCGGCCTGAAGCTCGAAGTGGTGCGCATCCCCGGCCGCACGCCGGTCATCTTCTTCGAGGTGCCGGCCACCAAGGCAGATTCGCAAGACACGGTCGTCGTCTACGGCCACCTGGACAAGCAACCCGAGTTCAGCGGCTGGCGCAACGACCTCGGCC
>NZ_JBFULE010000543.1:0-3656 GCF_056400485.1 Roseateles sp. P5_B10 | reverse complement strand
CTTCAAGCCCTTGATGAGGTGGGCGTTCTTGCGCATCGCCTGCCACACCAGCTCGCCGCGATGGTTGCCCATCATCGCGAGCAGCGGGCCCTGGTCGATGCCCAGCATGTCGGTGTCCACCCATCCCTTGCCGGGCTCGATGCGGCCATGCGTGAGGCGCACATCGGGGAAGTTGAAGCTGGGGTTGAAGGCATCCCAGAAACCATAGCGGCCCCAGGTGTGCGGGTAGCGCTCCTTGATGGCCATCAGCGCCGGGATGACGATCTCGGGCGCGAAAGCGATGGAGCCGCCGGCCGCATAGGGCGCCAGCGTGCCGTCGTCATGCAGGCCCATGCCGCGGCCGGCATAGCTGATGAAGCGGCGCTTCACGGTCTTGCCGGCGGTGGTGGTGTACTGCAGCGAGATGTCGGCCGGGCCGTCGCTGGCGCTGACGCCCCAGACCTCGGCGCTGTAGCCCTGCCAGCCCAGCGGGTTGGCCTGGGCATAGGCCTGCTGCACATAGGTGGCGCGGCGCGAGTTCTCGAAATAGTCCAAGCCCTTGTCACGCATGTAGGCGTCGCGGATGCCGCGGAAGTCCACCCAGCAGTGCGTGAACTGGTGGCCGAACAGCGGCGGGAAGCGCAGGAAGGTCTGACCGTAGCTTTCGCCCCAACTCTGCTGGTCGTAGGTGCTGGTCCAGGCGTCCCAGGCCTCGGGCTTGACCGGATGGGTCGGCGAACCGAGTGCCAGCAGATAGACCAGCATCGCCTCGTTGTAGCCCTTCCAGTCGCTGCGGATGAAGCCCTTCTCCGGCGACCAGCCGTGGCTGATGGACGGCGGGCGCACCTGGGCCCAGGCCCAGTCGACGCGGCCATAGAGCTCGTCCGCCAGTTTGCGGATGGCGACCTCGTCGGCATGCTCGCCGTCAAAGAAGCTCTGGGCATGCAGGGCGCCCATCAGCAGCAGAGCCGTATCGACGGTGGAGAGCTCGCAGCGGTCGAAGCGCAGGCCCTCCTTCATGTCGAGGAAGTGATAGAAAAAGCCCTTGYGGCCCGCCACGCCGGTCTTGCCCGGGCCTTGGGGCAGGCCGGCGAAGAAGCGCAGCGTCGTCAACGTACGCTGGGCGGCCTGCGCTCGCGTGATGTAGCCGCGCGCCACGCCGACGGGATAGGCGCTCAGCGCAAAGCCGACGGCCGCGATGCTGGCGAATGAAGGGGTGGGCCAGCGGTCGGGCGCCAGGCCGGTGCGGGCATCGGTCGTCTCCCAGAAGAAGTCGAAGGTGCGCCGCTCGAGGTCGGCGAGGAAGGTGTCGGCGGCTTGCGCCGGCGCCTCGGCCCAGCTGGGCAGGTTGGCGGCCAGGGCGAGGCCGGCGCCGTGGGCCAGGACGGCGCGTCGGGTCAGCAAACTCATGATGGGGGTGATTGTGGGAGCCGGCCGCGCGCTCGGCGCGGCCGGCTCCCGGGGCTTTCAGATCAGAACGAGTAGCTCACGCCCAGCTTGAACTGCCGCATCGAGCCGCGCACGCCGGTGCGGGTGTCGAAGTCGGGGTTGTCGCCACCCAGCGCGTTCTTCGGGGGGGTGGAGGGACCGCCGACCCAGTCGTTGTAGTAGCCCCAGTTGGCTGTGTTGAACAGGTTCAGCACATCGAGCCGGACCTGCAGGTCCCCTCCGTACACCTTGAAGTTCTTGGCCAGCGCCAGGTCCAATTGCTTGAAGGTGTCGGAGCCACGAGCCACGGCCACGCACTGCGGGAAACCATTGTGGCAGTCGGGCACGCGCCGCGGCTGCCCATCGCCTACCGTCAGCTTGCCGGAGAGCTGCATGCCCCAAGGCAGGTTGTCGACCAAGCCGCCCACCACCAGGCGATGCTTCTCGGCGTCCTTGGTGGGATTGAAGCCATACGTGGCCTTGCCATACGTCCAGTCGAAGATGTCGTCCGACCACTGCTCGTTGGTGGTCTTGGCATCGGTGTAGGTGTAGGCCACCGTCATGCTCCACCCACTGGCCTGGGTGTAGGGCTTCTCCAGCGACAGGAAGAGGCTG
This sequence comes from Roseateles sp. P5_B10, assembly GCF_056400485.1. Lineage (NCBI taxonomy): Bacteria > Pseudomonadati > Pseudomonadota > Betaproteobacteria > Burkholderiales > Sphaerotilaceae > Roseateles > Roseateles sp. P5_B10. The sequence goes on along the minus strand of NZ_JBFULE010000543.1, from coordinate 1,634 downwards.
GTCGCCTTGTTCTGGCCGACGAAGTCGCCTATTACCAGCGCGCCGTAGTTGCGCGGCGCGCCGCCCCACAACGGATCCAGCGAGTTGGTATTGCCGAAGCCGCCATTGGGGTCCCGGTTGCCAAGGAACCAGATGAACTGGTTCTTGGCGTGGATCTTGGAGACGGCGATATCCGCGTTCCATTGCCCCAGGGCCTGGCGCACGCCCAGGCTCATCTGGTCCGCGAAAGGCATCTTGAACTCGTTGCGGATCAGCCAGGTCTCGCCGTTGGGTGCCGCGTTCTTCTGCAATTCATCGATGGCGTTATTGGCCATCTTGCGGTCGTAGCTGCGGCCCCAGCCGCCGTAGACGACCGTGGCCTTGTCGCCCAGCACGTCGAAGGACGCGCCCAGGCGCGGCGCGAAAGCCCCCTTGAAGGGCTTGCGGGAGCTACCGCTGGAGATGTAGTCGGCGATGTTGATGCCTGCCTTGGCCAAGGTCTGAGCGTAGGTCTGGCCGGGAGGCGCAGTGATGCCGTCGACGGTGCGGCCGTCCAGGGCATTCAGCATGGCTACGCGGTCGGCCGGCGTCGCGTAGCTGTTGTTTAGCATGTTGTCCTCATAGTCCCAGCGTGCGCCGAGATTGAGTTCGAGCTGCTTGGTCAGCTTCCAGTCGTCCTGCAGGTAGATGCCGTACTGGTTGTTCCTGAAGCTCGCCGAAGCGCTGGGAATGGCCAGGCGGATGTTGCACTGGTCGCTGGACAGCCCGCTGCTGTTGACGTTGGTGCCCGTGCAGGCCAAGCCGTTGTAGTAGGGCTGGCCGGTCGTCGTGTTCAGCACCGTCTCGATGGTCGGCACACGGTTGGCCGTGCCRCTGAGCTCGTACTTCATTGCCTTGAACTGCACGCCGGTCTTGATGACGTGCCCCCTCAGACCGGTGTAGGTGAAGTCGTCCTTCAGGTAGACGCCACTCTGGCGCCGGTCCTGCGCGTTGGGCGAGCCGCCAGTAAAGAAGATGTCCTGGACGTTGTTGATACGGTCGGTCGGCGAGTACTTGTAGCGGACCTGCGGATCGGTCGAATCCGACTGCGGATTCCATTTGGTGCTCTCCCAGCCGATGCGTGCCTCGTTGAGCCAGCTGTCGGCCGCGTACTCGTGCTTGAGGTCGACGCGGGATTCATCGTTGTTGTTGTTGATGGCAGTGCTCGATGCGAAACGGTCGCCGTCCACCGCATAGCTGGTTTCCTTGCGCAGCGTCATGGAAAGGTCGAGGCGCTGGCGGTCGTCGATCTCGGCGGACAGCTTGCCAAACACCAAATGCTCCTTGAACTGCCCCTTGAAAGCCTCCTGCTGCGCTGCGATGCTGGGAATCAGGCCCGGACTGCCCGGGTACTTTTCCAGGTTCATCGCCGTGAGCTGGCGCGGCTTCTCGATCTGCTTGCCGTCGTAGGCCAGGAAGTAGTGCAGCGCGTCCGGCTTGATGGCGCCGCCGATGCTGAAGCCGCCTTCGATCTGCTTGTAGGAAGGAGGTTCGATCTTGTTGGCCTTGTCACGCTCCTGAATCGGGCTCAATGAGGTCCAGTTGCTGCCGGTGCGATTGACGTAAACGTTTCCATGCGTTTCATTGCCGCCGGATTTCGTGACTGCGGCAATGGC
>NZ_JBFULE010000542.1:0-3656 GCF_056400485.1 Roseateles sp. P5_B10 | reverse complement strand
TGCGCCGGCCTGGCCGCTTCGACCTCATCGTGCGCACGGCCATGCCCACGGTGCCCGAGCGCCAGCAGCTGTTCGACCTTTACCTGGGCCAGATCAAGGCATCGACGGGCATGGACCTGCCATCGATCGCCCGCACCGCGGCCGGCATGTCGCCGGCGGACATCGCCAACTGCGTGAACCGCGCCRCCGCCTACGCCGCTGAAGCGGGTGAAGCCCATGTCAGCGAGGAGCGCGTCTACCAGTCGCTGGAGACGCACCAGCTCGGCGGCGAGGTGAGCAACAGCAAGGACATCATCACGCCCGAGACGCTGCGCCGCATCGCCTTCCATGAATCCGGCCATGCGCTGGTGGCCCATGTGCTGGAGGCCGGCAGTGTCGAGCGCGTCAGCATCGAGCCGCGCGGCCCGGCCCTGGGCGTGACCTATGTGACCCGCACCCACGAGGAGCCGCTGTACGGCGAACGCGAGCTGCGCTCCCGCCTGGCGATGATGCTGGCGGGCCGCGAGGCCGAGCTGATCGCCTTCGGCAACACCTCCTCCGGCGCGGCCGACGACCTCAAGCGCGCGTCCGAGCTCGCCACCAACATGATCGGCTCCATGGGCTTTGGCAAGACCTTCGGCTTGCTCAGCATGGCCGGCGTGCCGAAGGAACTCATCGGCCCCGACGTACAGAAGTCGCTGCTGGACGAGGCCCGCGCCCTGCTCGAGAGTGCCCAGGCCGAATGCCGCAGCGTGCTGGAGGACAAGCGTGACCGCCTGGACGCATTGACCGAGTTGCTGCTCGGGCAGGAGACCGTCAGCGGCGCACCGCTGAAGCGCGTGCTGGCGGGCGAGCCTACGGCAGCTTGAGCCGCTTTCTCGCCGTGGCCAGCGTCTGCCGCGACTTGGCGTAGTCGCGCCACGGGTCCTCCTTCTCGAAGGACAGGTACTCGCGCGCCGTCGTGATGGTCCACTGCGCGCCGCTCTTCAGTGAGCCGAGCTGCTCCCAGCTGACGGGCATGGAGACGCCCAATCCCGGCCGGGCCCGCGCAGAGAACGCCGTCGCCGTCGTCTGGCTGTGCCCGTTCCTCAGGTAGTCGATGAAGATCTTGCCAACGCGATTCTTGCCGCCGCTCTTGGCGACGAAGCGCTGCGGGAGGGTCTCGGCCATGTGGGCCACGACGGCCTGCGAGAAATCCTTGACGGTGTCGTAGTCCAGCTTGGGCGCCAGCGGCRCCACCACATGCAGGCCCTTGCCRCCGSTGGTCTTGAGCCACGCCTTCAGGCCCAGCTCCTCGAGCATGGTGTGCGTGAGGGCGGCCGCCTCCTGCAGATGCGCCCAGCTGACGCCCTCGCCCGGGTCCAGGTCGAACACGATCCGGTCCGGTAGGTCGATGCGCCCGACCTTGGAGTTCCAGGTGTGGAACTCGACGACATTGAGCTGGGCGGCGTTGATGAGCCCTTCGACGCTGTCGACGGACATCAGCGCCTCGTGTTCCGGCCACAGCGCCGGATCGAGGGTCGTGATGCCCGGGATCTCCTTGTCCGAATGCTTCTGGAAGAACAGCTGCCCGCTGATGCCCTGCGGTGCACGCACCAGGGAGACGGGGCGGTTCTTCAGGTGCGGCAGGATGCGGTCCGCGACGCTCTCGTAGTAGTGCACCAGGTCGATCTTGCGCAGCCCGGTCGAGGTGTCGATGACCCGGTCGGGGTGGCTGATCTTGACGCTCGTCCTGGGCGAAGGCCGTACCGCCGCGGCCTGCTCGCGCTGGATCGCCTTGGGCGCCTTGTCGGCGCGCACACCAACGAATCTCGCATGCCGGATATGGCCATCGGGCGTCCACTCGCCGAAGGCCACTTCCACCACCATCTCCGGCCGCACCCAGCGCTCGCTACCCCGGGCGCGGCGCGACCAGCGGCCCGGCTCGACGGCCGCCGGGGCTATGGCCGGCGTCTTCGTCTGCAGCTTGCTCAACTGCCGGTGCAGCTCGCGCCCCTGCGCCGAGGCCCAGCCGGTGCCGACCGAGCCGGCCGAGCGCAACTTGCCGTCCTGGTGATAGCCCAGCATCAGGGCTCCGACTTCCTGGGGCGAGTTCGTGCGGTCGGTGAAGCCGATGACGACGAATTCCTGGCGGCGCTGGCATTTCAGCTTGAGCCAGCTGTCACTGCGCCGGGAGACATAGGGCGAGTCGGCCTTCTTCAGCATCACGCCTTCCAGGCCCAGCTGGCAGGCCGCGGCGAGCACTTGCGACGGCGCCGCCGGCAGCTCATCGCTGAAGCGCACGCGGGCCGAGGTGCGGCCTTCGAGCAGCTCTTTGAGCACCGCGCGCCGGCTGCGCAGCGGCACTTCGCGCAGGTCGGTGTCGCCGAGGAAGGGCAGGTCGAACAGGAACATGGCGATGTCCTGCGTGCGCGCGTTGTCGATGGCGTTCTGCAGCCGGTTGAAGTCCGGCACGCCATGCTCGTTCAACACGACGATCTCACCGTCCAGCCAGGCCTGATCGATGCCGAGCTTCTCGAGTTCATCGACAAGCGGCGCCAGCTTCGCGGTCCAGTCATTGCCATTGCGCGTGATCAGCGCGACCTTGCCCTTGCTGATGCGCACGCCCATGCGATAGCCGTCGAACTTGTTCTCTATCACCCAGTCGCCGTCTGCGGGCGCAGCGGCAATCAGCGTTGCCAGCTGCAGCTCGAGCGTCTTCGGGAACGGCGCCTTCCTTGCGCGGGACAGATCGGGGCCGGCCGTCTGCGGCTGTGCGCGCACCCGCGGTTCACGCTCCTCCACGGGGCCCAGGGGTTTTTCCACGACGCTGTCCGGCAAGGCGCTGATGACGTCGTATTCGGCCGTCGGCCGCGCCCAGGCATCGCCGCGCTTCTTGAACAGGATCCACTGGTCCTGCTTCTTCTCGCCCGGCTTGGAGATGCGCACCAGCTCCCACAGCCCGGCCAGCTTCTCGCCATGCAATTCGAAGATCAGCTTGCCCTTGGCCAGGCCCTCGCGCGGGTCGCCGACCGGCGTCCAGCTGCCGCGGTCCCAGATGATGACGGTGCCGGCGCCGTAATGCCCCTTGGGAATCTCGCCCTCGAAGCTGTTGTAGCTGACCGGGTGGTCCTCGACATGGATGGCCATTTGCTTCTTCGCGGGGTCGAAACTCGGCCCCTTGGGCACGGCCCAGCTGACCATGACGCCGTCCAGTTCGAGCCTGAAGTCGTAGTGCAGGTGCGAGGCCCAGTGCTTCTGGATGACGAAGCCCAAGGCCTTGGACTTGCGGCGCCCCAGCCTCCCCTTGGGCTCGGCGGTGCCGCTGAAATCGCGCTTGGCGTTGTAGCGCGCCAATGGCGCCTCGGCGGTGGCGGGGCGGGGCTTGCTCATGGGTCAGGCGCTACTTGCGCGCCCGCAGCCGTTTGGGGGCTGCGGCCTCGGGTTCGGCGGCATCGCGCGTGGCCGCCTTGCGCGCCGGCATTGGCGTGACCTTGGCAGACGTCTTGCCGCCGGCCTTCACGGCGGGCTTCCCAGCAGGCTTGCTGCCGAGGCTGGCGCGCAGTGCGTCCATCAGGTCGATGACCTGGCCGCCGCCTGTCGGCCCATGCTCCTCGCGCGTGGAAGCGACGATCTTGCGGCCTTTGACCTTCTCTTCGATGGCAGCCAGCACCCGGTCCTTCTCCTCGTCGTGGAAC
>NZ_JBFULE010000541.1:0-3657 GCF_056400485.1 Roseateles sp. P5_B10 | reverse complement strand
CCGACGCACCGAGCTTCTGCGGCCTGCGCGCCGATGCCCAGAGTGGCGCCGTCTATCACCAGGGCCAGCCGCTGGACCTGGCGCCGCGCGAGGCCGCGCTGCTGCGCGCGCTGCTCGTGGGACCGGGCCAGGCGGTGGCCAAGGACAAGCTCTTCGAACTGGTGTTTGCGGACGCGGCGGATGCACTGCCCGATGCGATCGAAGTCGTGGCCTACCGGCTGCGCAAGCGACTGCCACCAGGAAGCGCCAAGCTCGTGACGTTGCGCGGCCTGGGCTACCTGCTTCAGCCGGACGACTGAGTCGCCTCCGATGAAGCGCCTCGCCGCCCTGTCCATGCGCGCCCGCCTGCTGTGGGGCATCCTGCTGCCCGTCGGCCTGCTGGTGGCCATCAACACGTTCAGTCTTTACCGCGAAACGCTGCGCGCTGTCGACACCGCCTACGACCGCACGCTGCTGGCGTCGGCCAAGGCCATTGGCGAGCTGCTCGGCGTGGCGGGCAGCGGCGAGCAGGCGCGGCTGCTGGCGCCCGTGCCGTATTCGGCACTGGAAGCCTTCGAGACCGATGGCCGCAGCCGGCTCTACTTCAAGGTGCGAGGCTTCAAAGGCGAGCTGGTCTCGGGCGACGAGGACCTGCCCGACTGGACGGGCAAGCTGCCCGACCAGGGCGCCTACCAGGCGCTGGTGGACTTCTACGGCGCGCGCTTCCGTGGCGAGCCGGTACGCATGGCCGTGCTGCTGCAGCCGGTGTCTGGCCAGACCGGCATGGGCCTGGCGACCATCCAGGTTGCCGAGACGCTGCACCTGCGCCGCGGCCTCGCGCGCCAGGTCTTGCTGCACACGCTGTGGCGCCAGGCGCTGCTGCTGGCCGTCATCGCCATCGTCGTCTGGGCCGTGGTGCAGCGCGCCACCCGGCCGGTGCGCGAGCTCAGCGCCGCGCTGCGTACGCGTGACGCGGACGACCTCAGCCCGCTGCAGGCGCCTGGCCTGCCCGTCGAGCTGACACCGCTGATCGTCGCCACCAACGAGGCGCTGGCACGACAGGCGCGGCTTCTGGAGCACCAGAAGCGCTTTGTGCGCGACGCCTCGCACCAGCTGCGCACGCCGCTGGCCGTGCTGAAGGTGCAGGTGCAGTCCGCCCGCCAGGGTGATGTGGAGCCGCTGCAGGCCCTGGCCGAAATCGACACCACGGTGAACCGCGCCACCCAGCTCGCCAACCAGATGCTGGCCCTGGCGCGCGCCGAACAGATGCGCCAGCCGGGCGAGGCCATGCCGACGCAGGACTGGGCCGAGATCACGCGCGCCGTGGCCCTGGACCTGGCGCCGCTGATCGCCAAGCAGGGCCTGGACTTCGACATCCACACCGAGCCCGCGGCCGTCGAGAGCCACGAGTGGGCGCTGCGCGAGCTGACGCGCAACCTGCTGCACAACGCCATCCAGCACACGCCGGTGGGCGGGCGGCTGGCCATCGCGCTGTCGCTCGACATGGGCATGGCGCAGCTGTTGATTGCCGATGGCGGGCCGGGGCTGACGCCGCAGCAGCAGGAGCGGCTCTTCCTGCCCTTTGCCGTCGGCGATGCCGGCAAGGGATCAGGCCTGGGGCTGGCGATCTGCCTGGCCCTGGTTCATTCCCTGGGCGGCCAGATCGAACTGGTCAATCGGATGGAAGGTGCGCGCGTGTCGGGCCTGGACGCCCGTGTGCGGCTACCGCTGGCTGATTCGCCGCGCGGCCACAAGGCCTGAACTCGGCTCAGGCCTCCAGCGTCTCGTGAAAGGCTGCGGCGCCGGCCTTCCAGTAGGCCGCCACCTTCAGCGCTTCCTTGGGCAAGCCCTTGGCCACGAGCAGGGCCCGCACCGAGGCCATCGCGGACGCTTCACCCGCGGCCCAGGCGAAGCCTTCGCCATCGGGAAGCTTCAGCGCGGCGACGGCGGATTGCAGCGCTTCGGGGCTTTGGACCCAGTTCACTTCCGTCTGCGCACGGCCGGTAAACAGCCGGCGGTCCGCGGCGTCGCCGACCTGCAACACCGTGATGACGCGCGCCTCGGGCGGCAGTTCTTCCAGGCGGCGATGCACCGCTGGCAGGGCGGAGTCGTCACCGATCAGCAGGTGCCAGTCGTAGTCGGTCGGGATGATCATCGAGCCTCGGGGGCCGCCGACCCTGAGGTGTTGGCCAACCGCGGCCTGGCCGGCCCAGTCGGAGGCGGCGCCGGCGCCGTGCAGCGCGAACTCGATCGTCAGCTCGCAGCGCTCGCGGTCGAACGATCGCGGCGTGTAGTCGCGGCGATCCGTTTCACCGAAGAAGAGCTTCACGTGGTCGTCAAAGGAGTCGGACCGGAAGCTCGCCAGGGACTCGCCGTGCAGGGTCACCGAGACGAAGTGTGGGCTGAGCTGCTCGACGCGGCTGACTTCGAGGTCGCGCATCAGCAGCTCATGGCGAACGCGTTGGATGCGGCGCACGGGCGCCGTGGTGGGGTCGGACATGATGGGCTGGAACATTGGTTGATAATGTCATCCATCATGCGCAAACAAGTTGATATTGTCAACAATAAGGGCAACCTCGCCGAAGAGGTCGTGGAGAGCGTTCACTCGGTCATGCACCGGTTCCGCTCGCTGCAGTTCCAGGCGCTGAAGGACGCCGCGCATGACCTGAGCCACATGGAGGCCAAGACACTGGGTTTCTTTGCCTCTCGCCCGGGCGCGACGCAGAGCGAGCTGGTGCAGCACTCTGGGCGCGACAAGGGCCAGGTGGCGCGTTTGATTGCGGGCTTGCGCGAGCGTGGCCTGCTGGAAGCCAGCGCCGATGCGGCCGACAGGCGCAGCGTGCACCTGCAGGTCAGTGCGGCGGGCAAGGCATTGCAGCAGCAGGTGCGCAAGCAGGCTCAGCGCGTGTCGGCCCAGGCCGTCAGCGGGCTGGACGAGGCGGAGTGCCAGCAGTTGCTGGCGCTGCTGGCCAAGCTGCGCGAGAACCTGGAGGCGCCCGGCGGCTGAGCTGCCTCAGCCGGCGGCCTTCTCGAGCGCCAGGGCGGCATCCACCGCCGCGAGCTCGGCATCGGTCAGCGGCGCCGCCGCGACGATGCCGAGAGCGTCGTCGATCTGGCCCAGCCGGCTGGCGCCGACCAGGATGGACGTCATGCCGGGCTGCCTCAGCACCCAGGTCAGGGCCAGTTGAGCCAGCGTCTGCCCACGCGCATCCGCCAGTGCCTTGAGCGCGCGCAACGCCGCCAGCCGCCCCGGCGTGATGTCGGTGGGCTTCAGGAAGCCGCCCAGGGCAGCGCGTGAGTCGGCAGGGATGGACGAGAGGTATTTCTCCGTCAGCAGGCCCTGGGCCAGTGGCGAGAAGGCGATGCAGCCGATGCCTTCTTCGGCCAGCACCTCCAGCAGGCCGCCCTCGACGTGGCGGTCCAGCATGCTGTAGCGCGGCTGGTGGATGACGCAGGGCGTGCCCAGCCGCCGCAGGATGGCGCTGGCTTCGCGGGTCTGCGCGGCCGAGTAGTTGGACAGGCCAACGTACAGCGCCCGCCCGCTGCGCACGGCCTGGTCCAGCGCGCCCATCGTTTCTTCCAGCGGGGTGTCGGGATCGGGGCGGTGCGAATAGAAGATGTCGACATAGGGCAGGCCGAGCCGCTTCAGGCTCGCATCCAGGCTGGCGAGCATGTACT
>NZ_JBFULE010000540.1:0-3668 GCF_056400485.1 Roseateles sp. P5_B10 | reverse complement strand
CCGATAATTCCGCCCGCCCCCAAGCTTGTCTGCCCTCCAAATGACCACGATCCGCCAGCAAGACCTCATCGACAGCGTTGCTGCCGCCCTGCAGTACATCAGCTACTACCACCCGGCCGACTACATCGCCCACCTGGCCCGCGCCTACGAGAGCGAGGCCTCGCCCGCCGCCAAGGACGCCATCGCGCAGATCCTCACCAACAGCCGCATGTGCGCGGAAGGCCGCCGCCCGATCTGCCAGGACACCGGCATCGTCAATGTCTTCCTGAAGATCGGCATGGACGTGCGCTGGGAAGGCTTTGCCGGCAGCATCGAGGACGCCATCAATGAAGGCGTGCGCCAGGGTTACCTCAACCCGGACAACAAGCTGCGCGCCAGCGTGCTGGATGACCCCATATTTGCGCGCAAAAACACGAAGGACAACACGCCCGCCGTTGTGCAGATGGAGCTGGTGCCCGGCAACACCGTGGACGTCATCGTCGCGGCCAAGGGCGGTGGCAGTGAGAACAAGAGCAAGGTCTACATGCTCAACCCCAGCGACGACATCGTCGACTGGGTGCTGAAGACCGTGCCGACCATGGGCGCCGGCTGGTGCCCGCCCGGCATGCTGGGCATCGGCGTCGGCGGCACGGCCGAGAAGGCCGCCTTGCTGGCCAAGCAGGCGCTGATGGAAGACATCGACATGTACGAGCTGCTGCAGCGCGGCCCGCAGAACAAGCTCGAAGAGATGCGCATCGAGCTGTACGAGAAGGTCAACGCCTTGGGCATCGGCGCGCAGGGCCTGGGCGGCCTGACGACCGTGCTGGACGTGAAGATCAAGACCTTCCCGACGCATGCAGCCAGCAAGCCCATCGCCATGATCCCGAACTGCGCGGCCACGCGCCACGCCCACTTCGTGCTGGATGGCAGCGGCCCGAGCTACCTCGAGCCGCCCAGCCTGGACCTGTGGCCCGACGTGAACTGGGCGCCCGACTACAACAAGAGCCGGCGCGTCGACCTGAACACGCTGACGCCGGACATCGTCGCCACCTGGAAGGCCGGCGAGACGCTGCTGCTGAACGGCAAGATGCTGACCGGCCGCGACGCCGCCCACAAGCGCATCCAGGACATGCTGGCCAAGGGTGAGCCGCTGCCGGTGGACTTCACCAACCGCGCCATCTACTACGTCGGCCCCGTGGACCCGGTGCGAGACGAGGTGGTGGGCCCGGCCGGCCCGACGACCGCCACGCGCATGGACAAGTTCACCGACATGATGCTGGCCAAGACCGGCCTGATCGCCATGGTCGGCAAGGCCGAACGCGGGCCGGTCGCCATCGAGTCCATCAAGAACCACAAGAGCGCCTACCTGATGGCGGTCGGCGGTTCGGCCTACCTGGTCAGCAAAGCGATCAAGGGCGCCAAGGTCGTCGGCTTCGAGGACCTCGGCATGGAAGCCATCTACGAGTTCGACGTGGTGGACATGCCCGTCACCGTGGCGGTCGACGCCACCGGCACCAGCGCCCACATCACCGGCCCGGCGGAGTGGAAGCAGCGTATCGCCTCGGGCAAGGCCGTCGGCATCCCGGTCGCCTCGGCCTGACGCCTACACAATCGGGTGGTCAACCTTGACCACCCGATATGACCCAAGTCCGCCCCCTCCAGCCCACCGACCGCGCCGCCTGGCAGCCCCTCTGGGACGGCTACAACGCCTTCTACGGCCGTGCCGGCGAGACCGCACTGCCCGCTGAGGTCACCGAGACCACCTGGGCGCGCTTCTTCGACGCCACCGAACCGGTTCATGCACTGGTCGCCGAAGATGAAAGCGGCCAGCTGCTCGGCCTCGTGCACTACCTCTATCACCGCAGCACGACGCGCGTCGAGCTGACCTGCTATCTGCAGGACCTGTTCACGACACCTGAGGCGCGTGGCCGCGGCGTGGGCCGCGCCCTGATCGAGGCCGTGTATGCGGCGGCCCGCGAGGCGGGCATCAAGCGCGTCTACTGGCAGACGCACACCACCAACGCCACGGGCCGCGCGCTGTACGACAAGGTTGCGCATCACATGGGCTTCATCGTCTACGCCCAAGACGTCGCCTGACCTCGGAGGACTTCAAGTGCGCCTGTTTTTCGTCGCCGCCGTCCTGCTGGCGCTGTACACCCTCTCGCCGCCCGCCAGGGCACAGACCTGCGCCCTGACGCCGGTCGCCGGCGAGATGCGCGAGCTGACCTCGGGTGGCCGCACGCGGACTTATCGACTCTTCGTGCCGCCTGCCGTCGCGGGCCGCAGCCAGCTCCCGCTGGTCTTCGACCTGCACGGCACGGGCGGCAAGACCGCGGGGCGCGCCAGGGAAAGCGGCTTCGAGACACTGGCGGCGCGAGAGGGCTTCGCTGTCGCCACACTGCAGGCGGAAGACTCGCGCTGGAATGTGCCGGTGGCCAGCACCCGCGCCGACGATGTGCAGTACGTGTCCGATGTCATCGACCACATTGCCGCCCAGGTCTGCATCGACCCGAAGCGGGTCTATTCGACCGGCTTCTCAGGCGGCGGGCGCATGTCCTCTCTGCTCGGCTGCCGCCTGAACCACCGCATCGCAGCCATCGCACCGGTCGGCGGGCTGCGCTGGTTCGGCCCCTGCGCGGGCCGCGCCGTGCCGGTGCTGACCGTGCACGGCCTGGCGGACTCGACCAACTCCTACGAAGGTCATGCCGACCGCGGCCCCGAGTGGGTGGAAAGCGTGCCGGAGGCCCTGGCCGGATGGGCCGCCCACAACCGTTGCCAGCCCAAACTCGTCCAGGACGCCCAGCCCGGAGCGCTCCAGACCATCCGCTACGCGGGCTGCACGGGCAACTCAGAGGTCAGGCTGCTGCGCATCGACGGCATGGGCCACATCTGGCCCCATACCGAGGTCGATGCAACCGACACGATCTGGCAGTTCTTCAAGGCTCACCCGCTCCAGTAGGCCCCACACAACAGGAGACCCGCATGTCCAACATCCGCGCCTACGCCGCCCTCGCCCCCGGCGGCGCCCTGCAACCCTTCGACTACGACCCCGGCCCGCTGGGCGACGAGGACGTCGAAGTCACCGTCGAGCACTGCGGCATCTGCCACTCCGACCTGGCCATGATCGACAGCGAGTGGTTCCCGGCCGCCTACCCCGTGGTGCCCGGCCACGAGGTCATTGGCCGCGTCACGGCCCTGGGCGCCCATGCCAAGGGCCGGCAGATCGGCCAGCGCGTCGGTGTGGGCTGGCATGCCAGCAGCTGCACGCATTGCAATTTCTGCCTTGGCGGCGAGCAGCATCTGTGCGGCAAGCGCCAGCCGACGCTGATCGGCCGCCATGGCGGCTTCGCGGACCGGCTGCGCGCCCACTGGAGTTGGGCCGTGCCCCTGCCCGATGCGCTGGACCCGGTCGCGGCGGGCCCACTGATGTGCGGCGGTGGCACGGTCTTCCTGCCCTTTGTACTGCATGCCATCAAGCCGACCGACCGCGTCGGCGTCGTCGGCATCGGCGGCCTGGGTCACCTGGCCGTCAAGTTCGCACGTGCCTGGGGCTGCGAGGTCACGGCCTTCACGTCGTCGCCCTCCAAGCGCGACGAAGCCCTCGCACTGGGCGCGCACAAGACGCTGTCCAGCGTCGACAAGGCCGAGCTGAAAGCCGCCGCCGGCAGCCTGGACTTCCTGCTCATCAC
>NZ_JBFULE010000539.1:0-3671 GCF_056400485.1 Roseateles sp. P5_B10 | reverse complement strand
GTCTTGATGGCCGGCGCGATGCCGGCGCAGTTGACGAGGCCGACCAGCTTGCCCAGGCCCGTGGCTGCAGCGACGGCAGCCTGGCCATCAGCCTCCTGGCTGACGTCGCATTTGACGAAGAGGCCACCGAGCTCGGCGGCCACGGCCTGGCCACGTTCGGCCTGCAGATCGGCGATGACGACCTTGGCACCGTGGGCCGCCAGCATGCGGGCCGTGCCTTCACCGAGGCCCGAGGCGCCGCCGGTGACGATGAACACCTTGCCTGCAATTTCCATGATGAGGATCTCCTGGGTATGGGGAACGGTTGACGTAAACGTCAATTGTGGACGACAAAAAAGCCGCGGGGCATGCGCGCCGCGGCTTGTTCTTGGGGTGAGAACGCTCAGGCCAGCGCGGCCAGGGCCTTCTTCATGATGTCGTCGACCGAACCGACGCCTTCGATGCGGCGGTACTTGGGTGCATTGGCATCGCCCGTGGCGGCCCACTGCGAGTAGTAGTCGACCAGAGGCCGGGTCTGGGCCGAATAGACATCCAGGCGCTTCTTGACCGTCTCTTCCTTGTCGTCCTCCCGCTGGACCAGCGGCTCGCCGGTCTCGTCGTCCTTGCCTTCGACCTTGGGTGGATTGAACTTGACGTGATAGGTGCGGCCTGAGGCCACATGCACGCGGCGGCCGCTCATGCGTTCGATGATGGCGTCGAAGGGCACGTCGATCTCGAGCACGTAATCCAGCTTGACGCCGGCAGCCTTCATTGCATCGGCCTGAGGGATGGTGCGCGGGAAGCCGTCRAAGAGGAAACCCTTGGCGCAGTCGTCCTGGGCRATGCGYTCCTTGACGAGGCCGATGATGATGTCGTCGCTGACGAGGGCGCCCGAATCCATGACGGCCTTGGCGGCCAGGCCCATTTGTGTGCCGGCCTTGATAGCGGCGCGCAGCATGTCACCGGTGGAGATCTGCGGAATGCTGAATTGCTTGCAGATGAAGGCAGCTTGGGTGCCTTTGCCGGCGCCTGGCGCGCCCAGAAGGATCAATCGCATGGGTCTCCTCGTCTCGTCAGGACTGTGAAAAAGTCCTGCATAAATCAGCGGTCGAGTATCGCATGCGGCCTTATCTGAGCCTGACGCCGCAGACCCGCGTCAACCCTCGATGAGACGCCTCACGCGCTCCAGATCCTCGGGCGTGTCCACGCCGGGGCCGGGCCGCTCGTCGCTCACGTGCACGGCGATGCGCTCGCCGTGCCAGAGCACGCGCAACTGCTCCAGCGACTCGATCTGCTCCAGGGGGCTGACGGCCAGCGTGGGGAAGCGACGCAGGAAGCCGGCGCGGTAGGCATACAGGCCGACATGGCGCAGCGCGCCGTTGGGCTGGCCGCCGCCGTCGCGCCACCAGGCGATGGGCGCGCGTGAGAAATACAGCGCACGGCCGGCCTTGTCGGTGACCAGCTTGACGACATTCGGGTTCGCGAACTCAGAAGGATCGGTCAGCGCATGCGCGACGGTGGCCATCACGCAGTCGGCCTGGGCGGCCAGCATCAGTGCGCAGGCGTCGATCATGGCCGGTGCGATCAGCGGTTCGTCACCTTGCACGTTGACGACAACGGCGTCGTCAGCCAGCCCGAGCTGCTCGACGGCTTCGGCGAGACGGTCACTACCGGACGGATGGTCGGCCCGCGTCATCAGCGCGCGCACACCGTGGGTGGCGCAGGCGGCCGCGACTTCGGGCGCATCGGTCGCCACGACGATCTGGCTGGCACCGGACTCGGCCGCGCGGCGCGCCACGCGCACGATCATCGGCAGGCCGGCAATGTCGGCCAGCGGTTTGTTCGGCAGCCGCGTCGATGCCAGGCGCGCGGGGATGATGACGGTGAAGCTCATTGGTGCACCCGTCGGCCTGCGGCCTTGCCTGGCCGACAGCGCGGCCAGGCGTTCGCCAGGCATGGGATGCCCACAGGGCATCCCATGTCCGGGCTCACTCCCGCCAAGCGGGAGCGAGCTTGCTTGGGGCGGCCCGGCGCGGCGCTCATGCGTCGAAGACGAAGGTGCTCTGCAGCGCGTTGTGGTTCTTGAGATCGAGATCGATGCCCAGTGCCGGGTTCTTGGAGCGGTAGGTCGGGGCCTTGCCGACAAACACCGGCGCGCCCGGCACCGTCGAGAACACGGTGTCGGACAAGGTCGTCAGCCCACCCATCGCACCGCGATAGGGCTCGAGTTCGGCGTAGTAATTCGTGCCGATCTCGAGGATGCCCTTGCCGTCTTGCACGGTGAACTTGATGGGGGCCCGCTCGACCGACACCACCGTGCCAATGAGGGCAGCGAGATCGGCGACCGGCCCGCCGGCCTGGCCCGTGTAGACCTTGAGCAGGGCCGCCTCCTGCGCCGCCGAGGCCTTGTCATCGACAAAGATTGCGGCGGTCCAGTTGCCTTTGAGGATGTTGCCGGGGACGTGGGCCACGGCCGCGATGGTGTTGCCGCCGACGTCCACGCCGTCGATCACGCCCTTGTCGATGCGCCAGGCGACGATGGTGTCGCAGGTGCCGTTGTCTGGGTCCTCGCCGATCCAGCAGGGACACAGCACGTTGCAGTTGCAAACCTCCAGCAGACGACCTTCCAAGTGATAGCCCATATGACTCTCCGTCAAAGCCAAACACAATGAACTTGTCGCCGTGGCTCGGCCGGCAAGGCAAAAATCATCCTACGCCGCGGTGCCGGGTCGAGTCCAGGTTCGTTGAAGACGGCATCCTCAATCGATCACCCCTACTTCGTCGCATCTACTCCGTCGCATCGGCATTCGCCGCCCGCAGCGGATCCGACACCTCCAGCCAATCCAGATCGTTCTCCAGCGTGTGGAAGGCGTCGTCGCCGATCTCGCCGGCGTCGCGCATGGCCAGCAGCACCTGCCGGGCCGCCTGCAGCGCGGCGCGGTAGCTGTTGTCGTACTCGGCACCGAATGAAGCGAACGGGCTGCCGCTGTCATGCAGCGGCCGGCCCAGGTGCATCTTCAGGTTCTTGCGCACCAGGCTCACGGCGGCGGAGCTGTCTGCGGGCAGTTGCTCAAAGGCGGCCTCCAGCATGCGCTGGCGCGCGGCATGCTCTTCATGCGCCACCGGGTCGCCGTCCTTCAGATTGAGCGCGCGCAGCAAAGGCTTCAGTGTCAGCCCCTGGATCAGCAGCGTGCCCAGCACCACGAGAAAGGCCGTCAGCACGATCAGGTCGCGGGCCGGAAAGCCTTCGGGCAGCGCCAGCGCCGCCGCGAGCGTGACGATGCCGCGCATGCCCGCCCAGGAGATCACCAGGCCGCTGCCCACGCTGGGCCGCAGCATCGGCCGCGGCGGATTGAAGCCGTGGCGGTGGTCACGCCAGCGGATCGCGGCGTTGAAGGACATGTGCCAGGCGACGCGCACGACGATGACGGTAACCAGCACGGCGGCGGCCACCAGCAGGTATTGCGTTCGCGCCGACGGCTCCAGCGCCATCAGGATGGGGCGGATCTGCAACCCGATGAAGATGAACGCAAAAATGTTCAGCGCGAACACCACCGTGGCCCAGACCGCGTTGGTGGGGATGCGAACACGGGCAGGGATGCGCGCCGGTGCCATGCGCGCCAGCGTCATGGCGAAGCAGACCGTGGTCAGCACGCCCGACAGCCCGACATGCTCCGCCAGCTGCCACACGC
>NZ_JBFULE010000538.1:0-3683 GCF_056400485.1 Roseateles sp. P5_B10 | reverse complement strand
GTGGATGGAATGCCCTCTACGACGGCGGCCAGGTCGTCGAGGCTGCGTGCTGGGCGCATGCGCGACGGCCGTGGTGGGACCTGTACGAGCAGCACCGTGACGACACCGGACTGGCGGCGCAGGCGCTGTGCCACATCCAGGGGTTGTATGCCGTCGAGGCGGACATCCGCGGCAGTCCACCCGAGGTGCGACGCCAGCAGCGGCAGGCCCGGGCCGGCCCCTTGCTGGAGAAGTTCCACGTCTGGCTGCAGGGGGTGCTGACTCAGGTGTCGACGAAGTCGGAGTTGGCCAAGGCGGCCCGCTACAGCTTGGCGCGCTGGAAGGCGTTGACGCGCTACGTGGACGACGGTCGCATAGAGATCGACAACTCGGCCGCCGAGCGTGCACTGCGCGGCGTGGCGCTGGGGCGCGGCAACTACCTGTTCATGGGCTCGAACGCCGGCGGTGAGCGCGCGGCGTCGATGTACAGCCTGATCGAGACCGCCAAGCTCAACGGGCTCGATCCCGAGGCCTATCTGCGCGACGTGCTGCAGCGCATTGCCGACCATCCGGTAAACCGCATCGACGAGCTGCTGCCCTGGAACATCGCCAGCCAGGACGCCGACGAAGAAGTGCGCGCGGCGGCATGAGCGGGCCGAGCATCGATCCACGGCTGCTGGACGTCCTTCACCAGGCCAGCAGCCTGGAGCTGTTCCAGCTCAGCACGCTGATCGAGCGCCTGCTGGCCGACCCGCGACGCATCATCGCGGTACGCAAGGACATGCACCTGGGCCAGACCGTGCGCTTCCTCGACTGGCGCGACGGCAGCCTGCGTGAAGGCAAGGTCGTGGCCATGCGCGACACCCAAGTCACGCTGCAAGATCTGCGCGAGCGTCGCGAGTGGAAGCTGCCCTATGCGGCCATCGAGCCGCCAGCTCCCAACGCCACGGCGCGACAAGCCGAAGCAGCGCCGGTGCCCACAGCACCTCGACCCACGCGTAACGACTTCCGCTGCGGCGAGAAGGTCGCCTTCGAGGACAAGTACCTCAACACGGTGGTCGGCACCATCGTGCGCATCAACGAGCGCACCGCCAGCATCGACCCGGGTGATGGCACCAAGTGGCGCGTGGGCTTCGGGTTGCTGCGCCACGTGCTCGAACATCTGAGCTACTGCGCTTCGGTCAAGAGGGCCGTCAGGCCGCGCTTACCAGGCTCAGGCCACGCTCGCGAGCGAAGGCGACCTGGGCGCGTCGAGCCAGCGGGCGCACCATTTTTGCGCTGATCTCCTTGAGGACTTCGATGTCCAGATCACGCTCGGCCAGCAGCTTCTTGAGCCGGCTGTTCTCCAACTCGGGCCTTCAGACGCTTGACGTCAGCGGCCTCCATCTAGCCGAAATGCTTGCGCCAGGCGTAGATCGTGGGCTCGCTGCCCTTGTGCTTATTGGCCGCCTCGGCCACCGTGGTGCGGTCCGCCTCGCGCAGGATCGCGACCATCTGCTCATCCGTGAATCGACTCTTTCTCATGGGCTCTTCGGGGGATGGAGCCATCTTCTCTGCGAATCAGTGTCTCGGAGAAACTGGGCAGGTCAAAACCATTCGAGTCCCGATGGCAACTGCCGCCACCAAGCCTTGGCCTCTCCGGGACACCCAGGCAATGAAAAGCCCGCCGAAGCGGGTTCCAGAAGAAGGTCCGACGCCGGTATCAGACGTTGAACAAGAAATGCAGCACGTCGCCATCCTTGACGACGTATTCCTTGCCCTCAGCGCGCATCTTTCCCGCGTCCTTGGCGCCCTGCTCACCGCGGTGTTTGATGAAATCGTCATAGGCAATCGTCTGCGCCCGGATGTAACCGCGTTCGAAGTCGGTGTGAATGACCGCGGCGGCTTGCGGGCCGGTGTCTCCGATGTGGATGGTCCACGCGCGCACTTCCTTCACACCGGCGGTGAAGTAGGTCTGCAGGCCCAGCAGCTTGAAGGCGGCACGAATCAGGCGGTTGAGACCGGGTTCATCCTGGCCCATCTCGGCCAAGAACAGGGCGCGATCCTCGTCTTCCATTTCGGACAGCTCCGACTCGGTCTTGGCGCAGATCGCCACCACCGGCCCGTTCTGGGCCGCTGCATATTCCTTCAGGCGGTCAAGGAACGGGTTGTTCTCGAAACCGTCTTCCGAGACGTTGCCAACAAACATGGCCGGCTTGGCCGTGATCAGGCATAAGGGCTTCAGAATGACCAGTTCTTCCTTGCTGAAGTTGATGGTGCGGACGGGCTGAGCCTGGTCCAGTGCGGCTTGGCACTTCTCCAGCACCTTGACCAACGCGATGGCTTCCTTGTCACCGGCGCGAGCGACTTTGTTATAGCGGTGCAGGCTCTTCTCGACGGTGCCGAGGTCAGCGAGGCAGAGCTCAGTCTGGATCACTTCGATGTCCGAGATCGGGTCGACCTTGCCATTCACGTGGATGACGTTGGGGTCTTCGAAGCAGCGCACGACATTGACGATGGCGTCAGTCTCGCGGATGTGGGACAGGAACTGGTTGCCCAGGCCCTCGCCTTTGCTCGCGCCAGCGACGAGGCCGGCGATGTCGACGAACTCGACGACGGCGGGCATGACGCGCTCGGGCTTGACGATTTCGGCCAGGGCCGCGAGGCGGGGGTCGGGCAGTTCGACGATGCCGACATTGGGCTCGATCGTGCAGAAAGGATAATTCTCAGCCGCGATGCCGGCTTTGGTCAGGGCGTTGAAGAGCGTGGACTTGCCGACATTGGGCAGGCCCACGATGCCGCATTTGAGGCTCATGGCGGGGGCTTTCCGTAGGGGAGGGCGGGCGACGGCAGGCCGACGCCGAATCGGGGATTTTAGTCGGCCGGCGCTGTCGACTCCTTCGGGCCGGCCCAGCTGGCGATGCGGGCATCACCGCTGCCTACAATTGCCCGATGCAAAGCGTGGATGTGTTGGTCAGAGGACGGGGGGCGGTCGGTGGCAGCCTCGCGCTCAGCCTGGCTGCTCAGGGGCTGACCGTGGGCATGACCGGCGCGCCGGGAACGCCTCGCGCCGACGACGTGCGGACCTATGCGCTCAACGCCGCCTCGGTCGCCCTGCTGACGGAGCTGAAGGTCTGGGACAGCTTGCCCCCTGACGCGATCAGTCCCGTCTACGACATGGTCGTCGGCGGTGATGCCGTCGCCAACCAGCCTGCCGGCCGACTGAGCTTCTCGGCATGGCAGCAAGGCCTGCGTGAGTTGGCCGTCATCGTCGACGCCGCCGCGCTGGATGCGCAGCTCGCGACGGCCCTGCGCTTCTCTCCTCATGTTCATAACGTCGCGGATAACACCTCGGCAGCGCTGATCGCCCTTTGCGAAGGTCGCGAATCGACCGCGCGCGCCGCGCTGGGCGTCGACTTCAAGCTCAAGCCCTATGGCCATCGCGCGCTGGCCGCAAGACTGAAAGCCGATCGGCCCCATCAGGGTGTCGCTCGCCAGTGGTTTCAGCCGGGTGGCGAGGTGCTGGCCCTGCTGCCTTTCGAGAAGCCGGCGCTTGGTGCGTCTTATGGCCTGGTCTGGTCCTGCGCTGAGGCGCGGGCCGAACAACTGCAAGCCTTGCCGGCCGCCGAATTCGAACGCGAACTCAATGCTGCCACTGGTGGTGCTGTGGGCGAGTTGGGCCTCGGTAGCGAGCGATCGAGTTGGCCGCTGGCTCTGGCCCGCGC
>NZ_JBFULE010000537.1:0-3686 GCF_056400485.1 Roseateles sp. P5_B10 | reverse complement strand
GCCCCAGTTGACGCCGATGCGCACGACCTTGTCGTACTTGGCAGCAGCCTCGACCATCATGGCGAACTGGCGGTCCTTCTTGTCGCCCTTGCCCACATTGCCGGGGTTGATGCGGTACTTGGACAGAGCCTGGGCCATCGCCGGGTGCTCGGTCAGCAGGCGGTGGCCGTTGTAGTGGAAGTCGCCCACCAGCGGCACGTCGATGCCCATGCGATCGAGCTGCTCGCGGATGTAGGGCAYGGCGTCGGCCGCCTCGGGCGTGTTGACGGTGATGCGCACCATCTCCGAGCCGGCAATCGCCAGCTCCTTGACCTGGATGGCCGTGCCGATGGCGTCCACCGTGTCGGTGTTGGTCATGGACTGCACGCGCACCGGTGCCTCACCGCCGAMCGTGACGACACGGCTGCCCCAGACCACGCGGGCCTGGCGGCTCCTGCGCGGCGCAGGTGCGGCCTCGGGGATGATCCATTCGCTCATCATTTCAACTCCAGTCGAGCGATGTTGTCCTTGGCTAGCGGCGCCAGGTCGACGGCGGCACCGCGCCATTCGACCTGGGTGCCGCGCACATTGCCAATGCGCAGCTTGTAGGGCGCGGCGCCCGTGAACTCCTGCTGTTCGCCCGCACGCAGCACCCGCGACAGCAGCGGCTGGCCCTTGGCGTCGGCAACCTCGATCCACGTATCGGCCGTCGCCGTCACGCGCAGCGCGCTGCCGGGCGAAGCGGTGACCGTCGTCTTCACCGGCGGCGCAGAGGCGGGCATGGCGGCGGGCGGCGGTGCAACATCACGCACCTGCAGCGGCGCAGATGCCACAGGTTCTGGCAACGTCGTTGCTGGTTCGGAGGCGGAGGGTGCGGGCACGAATTCGACGACCGGCGCGCTCGCCGTGACAACGGTGCCGGACGCCGCTGGAGCCACCACACTGGCGCCGCGTTCGGGCAACCAGCCCGCTGGGATCCAGTAGATGGCTGCCGCAGCGACCAGCAGCAGCACCGGTCCCCAGATGACGGGCCTCGTCGCCAGGCCTAGCACGCCGCCGTCAATGGGGCCGGCACYGCGCTCACGGAAGGGCTGGTTGAGCCCAGGGCGCACGTCGAACTCGCGATCGCGCGTGCGCGGCAGCAGCGCCAGCACCGGTGCCGGGTCCACCTTGAGCGCCCGGCACATGGCCGTGGCCAGCGCGCGGGCAAAGGTGGCGTCGGGCAGCTCGTCGAAACGKTCGGCCTCCAGGGCCTCGAGCTTGGCCTGCGGCACCTTGAGCATGACCGCCAGGGCGGCGATGTGCAGGCCGCGCTGCTGGCGCGCGTTCCTGAGCCAGGCGCCCGCGGTGGCGGCCTGGCTGGCGAGTCCCTCGGTGGTGGGTTCCATCGTCTCGTTCTTGCTGTGCGCCGCAGTCACGGCTTATTCGTCGTAACGGCCGGCGTCCAGGGACTGGGTCTCCGGGGCCTGGGGGTATTTGCGGCGCATTTGCATGGCCAGATCGTCGACCGTGCCGCTGTTGCCGAGCTTGCGCTCGATGCGCAACTGCAGCCACAGGCTCTGGGCATTGACTTGCTCGGGCTGACTGTTGACACGCTTCACATAGAAACGGGCACGCTCCAGCTCGCGGTTGCGAAACAGCACATCGGACAGATTCATGGCGACAGCCGGGCTGCCGGGGTCCAGCTCGAAGGCGCGCGCCAGCGTCTTCTCGGCGACCAGCATGCGGCCCGAACGGGCCTCGCAGACGCCCTTGGCGAGCAGGGTGCGGGCCGGCGCGCGATAAGTGGACTGGGCCAGGGCCTGGTCGAACAGTGAGTCCGCCGTCGGCCAGCGCTGCTGCTGGCACATGAACCAGCCGTAGTTGTGCAGCGTGTCGGGATCGTTGGGATAGACGACCAGGGCGCGGCGGAAGGCCTCCTCAGCAAGCTGGTGCTCGCCCATGGCGGCGTAGATGAGGCCGCGCAGGTTGACGGCTTCACGCATGTCGGGCTTGAGCTGCAGCGCCATCTTGAGCTCGTCCAGGGCCGTGTTGAACTGGCCGCGCGAGAAATAGCCCTGGGCCAGTTCGAGCCGGATCGCGGCGCGGCGGTCGCCGTCGGTCTGGTCCGAGTCGGTCTTGATCTCGCGGTCGGCGCTGGGCGCGGTGGTACCGGCGCAGGCAGCAAGGAGGGCGGTGGCCAGAACGATCAACAGTCGCTTCATCAATTCCTCGAAGGTGGCACCAGGGGGCATCAGGTGGATTTGGCCACCGTGACGGGTGCCCTGACCATGCGGATATGCGCGCGGGTGCGGTCCTGCACCTCGCCGGCCAGCTGGCCGCAGGCGGCGTCGATGTCGTCGCCGCGCGTCTTGCGCACCGTCGTCACGATACCTGCCTGGATCAGCACCTCGGCAAAGGCCTGCACGCGCGCATTCGTGCTGCGCGTGAGGCCCGAGGCCGGGAAGGGGTTGAAGGGGATCAGGTTGATCTTGCAGTTGACCTTGTTCCTCAACAGCCTGACCAGCTCATGGGCCTGCTCGGGCGAATCGTTCACCTCCTGCAACATGCAGTACTCGAAGGTGATGAAGTCGCGCGGCGCCTTCTCGAGGTAGCGGTTGCAGGCGTCCAGCAACTCGGCGATGGGGTATTTCTTGTTCAGCGGCACGAGCTGGTCGCGCAGCGGATCGGTCGGCGCGTGCAGGCTGACGGCCATGGCCACCGGGCAGTCCTCGCGCAACCGGTCGATCATGGGCACGACGCCCGAAGTCGACACGGTGACGCGGCGGCGGCTCAGGCCATAGCCATGGTCGTCCAGCATGGTCTTGAGCGCCGGCACGAGCTGGTCATAGTTCTGCAGCGGCTCGCCCATGCCCATCATGACGACGTTGGAGATCACGCGCTCCGCCGTGTTGAGGCGTTTGCGCAGGTTGTGCTCGGCAAACCAGAGCTGGGCCGTGATCTCGGCGGTCGTCAGGTTGCGGCTGAAGCCCTGATGGCCCGTCGAGCAGAAGCGGCAGCCGACCGCGCAGCCGGCCTGGCTGGAGATGCACAGCGTGCCGCGATCATCCTCAGGAATGAAGACGGCCTCGACGGCATTGCCGGCACCGACATCGAACAGCCACTTGATGGTGCCATCCGTCGAGACATGCTCGGAGATGACCGGCAGCGCCGCGATGTGGGCACGGCCCTTGAGCTTCTCGCGCAGGGACTTGGCGAGGTCGGACATCTGGTCGAAGTCCGACGCGCCCTTCTGGTGGACCCAGCGGAACAGCTGGGTCGCACGGAATTTCTTTTCGCCCAGTTGCTCGCAGTAGGCGGCCAGGCCTGGGAGATCGAATCCGAGCAGGTTGACCGTATCCATTGCAAACCTCCAAGCGCCCCACCGTCGCCGGCTAGTGTCTTACTTAGCGACTGCAGCGGAACTGGCTTTGCCAGGCCGCTAGCAGTGCCCCTTGAGGGGCCGGCGTCAGCCGGTAGGGGTGGGCTTGATCAGCGACCGGCGTAGACGTTCATGCCGGGGAAGAAGAAGGCCACTTCGACAGCGGCCGTTTCGGCGGCGTCGGAGCCGTGCACGGCGTTGGCGTYGATGCTGTCGGCGAAGTCGGCGCGGATGGTGCCCTTCTCGGCCTTCTTGGGATCGGTGGCGCCCATCAGGTCACGGTTCTTCAGGATGGCGCCTTCGCCTTGCAGGGCCTGGATCATGACCGGGCCGGAGATCATGAAGC
>NZ_JBFULE010000536.1:0-3697 GCF_056400485.1 Roseateles sp. P5_B10 | reverse complement strand
GCCGTCGTGCTGACCTGGGGCGTCAATTTCCCACTGTCCAAGGCCTTGTTCAACCAGGTCGGCCCGACGGGTTTCCTGGGGCTGCGCTACCTGCTGATGCCCTTCTGTGCCGTGGCCCTGCTGTGCTGGCGTTTCGGCATGCGCTGGCCGCGACTGGACCGCGGCGAAGTCTGGCCGCTGGTGCGATTGACGCTGATCGGCCAAGGCCTGCACCTGTTGCTGTCGGCCTACGGCATGCAGGGCTCCACCGCCTTCAGCGCCAGCGTGCTGCTGGCCTGCGGGCCGGTGTTCACGCTGCTGATCCTGCGCGCGACCGGCGTGGAGAAACTCTCCGCGGGCCAGGTCGTCGGCGTGGCGATGGCGGCCACCGGCGCATTGGTTTTCACATCGGACAAGCTGCTCGCCGCCAACTGGCAGGCCGGCCTGGGCGACCTGACCCTGCTGGCCGCCGCCGCTCTCTTCAGCTACTACACGGTGGCGAGCAAGCCGCTGATCCAGCACCACGGCGGTGTGACGGTGCTGGGTTATGGCAGCCTGGTCTGCACGCTGCCGATGCTGCTGTGGTGCTCGCCGGCACTGGTGTCCTTGGACTGGGCGACGCAGCCCACATGGGTATGGCCGGGCCTGGCCTGGCAGGTCATCGGCGGCGGCTTCCTGGGCTGGCTGGCCTGGGGCTGGGCCAACGAGAAGCGCGGCGTGGCCCGCACCGCGCCGTTGATCTACCTGATGCCGCTGGTGGCCGGCCTCATCGCGTGGCTGTGGGGCGGTGAGCAGTTCAGCGCGCCCAAGCTGCTCGGCGCCRGCGTCATCCTCGCCGGTGTGGCGCTGGCGCAGTTCAGCCCTGCGCTGAACGGGCCTCGCGGGCTTCCCGCACGTCCGCAACCGCCAGAGCCGTCATGTTGACGATGCGGCGCACCGTCGCGGAGGGCGTCAGGATGTGCACGGGGGCTGCCGCGCCCAGCAGGATGGGGCCGACCGTGACGCCGTGACTGGCGCTGATCTTCAGCACGTTGAAGAGGATGTTGGCCGCATCCAGCGTCGGCAGCACCAGCAGGTTGGCAGCGCCCTTGAGCTTGCTGTCGGGCAGAAAGGCCTGGCGCACGCTCTCGGAAAGGGCCGCGTCGCCATGCATTTCACCGTCGCATTCGACTTCAGGGTGGGCGGCCGAGAACAGCTCGTGGGCGCGGCGCATCTTGACGGCCGACGGCCGCGTGCTGGAGCCAAACATCGAATGGCTGACGAAAGCCAGCTTGGGCGGCAGGCCAAAGCGGCTCACCTCCTCGGCAGCCATCGCGGCGATGTCGGCCAGCTCCTCGGCGCTCGGGTCGTCGTTGACGAAGGTATCGGTGATGAAGAGCGTCATCTGCTCCAGGATCAGCGCGTTCATCGCGGCGAACTGGCGCACGCCTTCGCGAAGGCCGACGAGGTCGCGCACCTGCTCCAGGTGGCGGTCGAAGCGGCCGACCATGCCGCAGATCATCGCGTCGGCGTCGCCCAGCTCGATGGCCAGCGCACCGATCGCCGTGTTGGAGCGCCGCACGGCGGACTTGGCCATCTCGGGCGTGAAGCCGTTGCGCTTCATGCGGGCGTAGTAGGCCTCCCAGTACTGCCGGAAGCGCGGGTCGTCCTCGGGGTCGATGACGGCAACGTCTTCACCCAGCTTCAGCCGCAGGCCGGCGCGCTCGATGCGCGCCTTGAGCACCGCCGGTCGGCCGATCAGCGTCGGCTTGCACAGGCCCTCGTCCAGGGCCACCTGCACGGCACGCAGCACGCGCTCGTCCTCACCCTCGGCATAGATGACGCGTGCGCACTCGGCCTTCGCGGTGGCGAACACGGGGCGCATGAACATGCCGGTCTGGTAGACAAAGCGCTCCAGCGACTGGCGGTAGGCGACGAGGTCTGTCACCGGCCGCGTGGCCACGCCGTCGGCCGCCGCAGCCGCAGCGACCGCGGGCGCAATGCGCAGGATCAGCCGCGCGTCAAACGGCTTGGGGATCAGATATTCCGGGCCAAAAGCCAGTTCCTGGCCGGCATAGGCCGCGGCCACTTCATCGCTGGTCTCGGCCTTGGCCAGCGCCGCGATCTCGCGCACGCAGGCGAGCTTCATGCCTTCGGTGATCTTGGTCGCGCCGCAGTCCAGCGCGCCGCGGAAGATGTAGGGGAAGCACAGGACGTTGTTGACCTGGTTGGGGTAGTCGCTGCGGCCCGTGGCCATGATGCAGTCCGGCCGCACGGCCTTGGCCAACTCGGGGCGGATCTCGGGCTCGGGGTTGGCCAGCGCCAGGATGATGGGCTGGGTGGCCATGGTCTTGACCATGTCGGCCGTCAGCACCCCGGCGGCCGAGCAGCCGAGGAAGACGTCGGCGCCATCGACCACATCGGCCAGTGTGCGCGCCGCCGTGATCTGGCAATAGCGCTGCTTGGACTCGTCCAGCTTGCCGGCCTTCGCGTCTTCACGTTCGGACTGGATGACGCCGCGCGAGTCGCAGACAAAGACGTTGTCGCGCTTCACGCCCAAACCCACCATGACGTCCAGGCAGGCGATGGYCGCGGCACCCGCGCCCGACACCGCCACTTTGACCTTGGCGATGTCCTTGCCCACCAGCTCCAGGCCGTTGAGCAGCGCGGCCGACGAGATGATGGCCGTGCCGTGCTGGTCGTCGTGGAAGACGGGGATGTTCATGCGCTTGGACAGCTCGCGCTCGATGTAGAAGCACTCAGGCGCCTTGATGTCCTCGAGGTTGATGCCGCCCAGCGTCGGCTCCATCGCCGCGATGATGTCGATCAGCTTATCCGGGTCGCGCTCGGCGAGCTCGATGTCGAACACATCGATGCCGGCGAACTTCTTGAACAGGCAGCCCTTGCCTTCCATGACGGGCTTGGCGGCCAGCGGGCCGATGTCGCCCAGGCCCAGCACGGCGGTGCCGTTGGTGATGACGCCCACCAGGTTGCCGCGCGACGTGAAGTCGGCCGCCAGCGACGGGTCGCGTTCGATGTCGAGGCAGGGATAGGCCACGCCCGGCGAGTAGGCCAGCGACAGGTCGCGCTGGTTGGACAGCGCCTTGGTCGGCGTGACCGAAATCTTGCCGCGCGTCGGGCTGCGGTGATAGTCCAGAGCGGCTTCGCGCAGCGCAGCTTCGGCAGGCGACAAGGGAGCGTTGTTCTTTTCCATGAGGGTGACTCTCCAGGGAGGAACCCTCAAGGTTACGCCGCGTTTCAGCCCCCGCCGATGCAGGTTTTTTGGCGATCTATGCCGAAGCCGATATCACCCGGTCGCGGCCTTCATGCTTGGCGCGGTACATGGCCTGGTCGGCCTCGCGCAACGCAGCCTCGACATCCGCCGCCGCCGCGGCCTGGGCGACGCCCCAACTCGCAGTGACCTTCAGCGCGGCCGGCCACTCGACGCGCGCCAGCACCTGGCGCAGCCGCTCGGCCACGGCCACGGCCTCCTCGGCCGGCGTCTGCGGCATGACGATGACGAACTCTTCGCCGCCCCAGCGCGCCAGCAGGTCGTCACGCGGCAGGTTGGCGCGCAGCGTGCGGGCCAGCAGCACCAGCACCTGGTCGCCGACCTCGTGGCCATGCTGGTCGTTGACACGCTTGAAATGGTCGACGTCGACGAAGACGACCGACAGCGGGAAGCTCATGTCGCCCTGCACTTGCAGCAGCAGGTCCAGTGCACGGTTGAGGCCATCGC
>NZ_JBFULE010000535.1:0-3701 GCF_056400485.1 Roseateles sp. P5_B10 | reverse complement strand
TGAGCTATCTGGCCGATGCCGTCGTGCTGTTCAGGATGTACGAGCATGCCGGCGCGGTGCGCAAGGCCATCTCGGTCATCAAGAAGCGCAGCGGCCGGCATGAGGACACCATCCGCCAGCTGTGGTTCGACGGCCAGGGCGTGCACCTGGGGCCGCCGCTGGTGCATCTGCGCGGCGTGCTGGCGGGCGTTCCCGTCGAGTTGCCGTTCCAGCACGAGGGTGAGTCTGGCGATGATCGAACGGGACGACGCTGACCGCTCCTGCAGCGAGCGCGTCATCGTGCTGGCGCCGACGGCACGTGACGGCGACGTCACGCGCAGGCTGCTGGCCGAGGCGGGCATCGATGTCGCCGTCTGCCAGGGCTGGCGCCATGCCGAGGAGCTGATGCACGAGGGCGCCGGTGCATTGATGGTCACCGATGCCGCCTTTGCCGACGCGGGCTTCGCAGTGCTGCTGAACGTGCTGGAGCGCCAGCCCGCATGGTCCAACCTGCCCGTGGTGGCCCTGTGCCGCCACGGCCTGGAGGCGCCGGGGCTGCGCGAGGCAAGGCTGCGCAACCTCACGGTGCTGGACCGGCCGACGTCGACGCGCGTGATGGTCAGCGCGGTGCGAACGGCCCTGCGCGGGCGGCGCTGGCAGTACCAGATCCGCGACCAGATCGACTCGCTGCTGCGCGCGGACCACTCGCTGCGTCAGGCCGATCAGCGCAAGGACGAGTTCCTGGCCACGCTGGCCCACGAGCTGCGCAACCCGCTGGCACCCATCCGGACCGGCCTGCAGCTGCTGGGCGCCAACCCGCCGCGGGAGGAGGCGCAGTACAAGGGTGTCACGGACATGATGGACCGGCAGATGAGCCATTTGCTGCGCCTCATCGACGACCTGCTCGAGGTGTCGCGCATCTCGACCGGCAAGCTCATCCTGCAGCGCGAGTCGCTGGACATGCGCCGCGTCGTTGAGATGGCGCTGGAGTCCTGCCAGCCGCTGATCGAACGGGGGGGGCACCAGCTCAGCGTCACGCTGCCGGACGAGGAGCTTTGGGTGGACGGCGACCTGACGCGGCTGGCGCAGTCGCTGAGCAACCTGCTGAACAACGCGGCCAAGTACACGCCCGATGGCGGCCGCATCTGGGTCACGCTGGCTCGCGCCGGCGCGCAGGCCGTGCTGACCGTGCGCGACAGCGGCGTGGGCGTGCCGCAGGACATGATCGGGCGCGTCTTCGACATGTTTGCCCAGGTGAACCGGTCGCTGGAGCGCGCCCAGGGCGGGCTGGGCATCGGCCTCGCCCTGGTCAGGAGCCTGGTGACGCTGCACGGTGGCCAGGTCAGCGCGGTGAGCGCCGGGCCGGGCCTGGGCAGCACGTTCACCATCGAGCTGCCGCTGGCGGCCGAAGATTCCGCACCGGCGCCACTGCCAGCCGCCGAGCCCGAGCCAGCCCCGCCGGCGCGCATCCTGGTGGTGGACGACAACGACGATGCGGCCACGTCGCTGGCCATGCTGCTGTCGCTGTCGGGCCACGAGGTCGAGGTCGCGAACAGCGGCCCGGCCGCGTTGCAGACGGCTGCCAGCTTCCTGCCGCAGGCCGTCTTCTGCGACGTCGGCATGCCCGGCATGGATGGCCACGAGTTCGCGACCCGATTGCGCCAGGACCCGCGCTTTGCGTCCACGCTGCTGGTGGCGCTGACGGGCTGGGGCTCGGAGGAAGACAAGAAGCGCTCGCGCGCCGCCGGCTTTGACGAGCACCTGACCAAACCGGCCAGCGTGGATGCGGTTTCCGCCCTGTTGGCCCGTTTGCAGGCCGGTTGACGTGTTGTTGGGGAAGCGAGCGCGGACGCTCGGCCGGGGGGCGTCACGTCTGCATTGGAATCTGACGAACCCTGACCGATGGCCGGGCCTGTAAAACCGCGCAGAATCCCCGCCAAGCCGAAGATGCGGCTGCCTGGAGAGAGACAGATGATGAGAGTGCTGGATGGGTGGATGCCGCGAGCCCTGGGCGTCGCCCTGATGAGCCTGGCCCTGGGGGCGGCGCAGGCCCAGCCTCAGCCGGTGCCCAAGGCCAAGCCCGCCGTGGCGGCGCATGCGGCCGGCGTTGCAACACCCGAAAAGGTGCGCGAGCTGGGCGGCATTGAGGAATACCGCCTGCCCAACGGCCTGCAGCTGCTGCTCTTCCCCGACGCGACGCAGACCACCACCACCGTCAACATCACCTACCGCGTCGGCAGCCGCCATGAGGCGCCCGGTGAATACGGCATGGCCCACCTGCTGGAGCACATGCTGTTCAAGGGCACCGAGAGGCAGAAGGACATCCCCGGCGCGATGGCGCTGCGCGGCGTCAAGTTCAACGGCACGACGACGGTGGACCGCACCAACTACTTCGCGAGCTTCAACGCGAATGCCGACACCCTGGCCTTCCTGCTCGACCTGGAAGCTGATCGCATGGTGAACAGCCGCGTCGCCAAGGTCGACCTGGACACCGAGATGAGCGTGGTGCGCAATGAGTTCGAGCGCGGCGAGAACCAGCCGTTTGCCGTGCTGAACCAGCGTGTCAATGCGGCAGCGTTTGCCTGGCATCCCTATGGCCACGCCACCATCGGCCCCAAGAGCGACATCGAGAATGTGCCGATCGAGAAGCTGCAGGCTTTCTACAAGCGCTATTACCGGCCCGACAACGCGACGCTACTGATCGCCGGCCAGTTCGACAAGGCCGCGACGCTGGCGCTGATCGCCAAGCACTTCGGTGCTACGCCCAAGCCCGCCGCGCCCATCCCGCAGCCCTACACGGTCGAGCCCGCCCAGGACGGCGAGCGCACCGTCGTCGTGCGCCGTGTCGGCGGCCAGCCCATCCTGCTGGCGGCCTATCACGTGCCGGCCATCACCCACCCCGACACGCCGGCGCTGGTCGTTTACGGCCTGTTGATGAGCCTGCAGCCCAGCGGCCAGCTCTACAAGCAACTGGTCGAGCCCAAGCTGGCGGTCGCCGCGGGTATTGGCGGCGCGGGCGGAGCGGAGCCAGGCACCGTGGGCGCCTACGCGGTGCTGCCGCCGGGGGCCGATGTCGACAAGATCGAAACCCTGCTGCTGGACCTTGCCGAGGGCCGCGCGGCCAAGCCCTTCGAGGAGAGCGAACTCGGGCGCGTGCGCGACATCGCCGTCAACAGCTACCGCCAGCAGATGAAGAACCCCGAGGCGCTGATCCAGCAGATCTCCGGGTTGATCGCTGCAGGCGACTGGCGGCTGCTCTTCCAGCTGATGGAAGACATTCCCAAGGTCACGCTGGCGGACGTCGAGCGCGTGCGCTCCGCCTATTTCAAGCCGGCCAATCGCACGCTGGGCCGTTACCTGCCGGTCAACGCCGTCGAGCGCGTGGACATCCCCGCCGCGCCGTCGCTGGCGCAGCGCCTGGCCGAACTGAAGGGCCCGCCCAAGGTGGAGGAGGGCGAACAGCTCGAGCCTGTGCCAGCGGTGCTGGAGACGCGCATGTCGCGCACGGCCTTGCCCAGCGGCATCGCACTGCACACGCTGAAGAAGCAGACGCGCGGCAACACCGTCGTGCTGCAGATGCAGCTGCGCTGGGGCGAACGCGACGCGACCTTCGCGCGCAACGGCACCGGCATGGTCGGCGCACTGATGGATGAGGGCAGTGCCGGCTACACCAAGCAGCAGTTGCAGGACGCGCTGATCAAGCTGCGCGCCAACCTCAACAT
>NZ_JBFULE010000534.1:0-3704 GCF_056400485.1 Roseateles sp. P5_B10 | reverse complement strand
GTTCACCGAGCCCGCTGGCCTGACCGAGGCCGAGGTGCTGCGTGTCGGCAGCCCCTTCGACTATCCGACTCATGCGCGCCTTTACGTGCCGCGCGGTTTCCCTAAGCCCAGTGAGCCCAGCCATCCGCCGAGCGTTGCTCTGCTGGCGTCACGCCTGGCACGGGCGCTAGGCGGTCGCACTTTCGTGCTGACCACGACGTTGCGCAATCTGCAGACCGTGGCTGACGCGCTGCGCGAGCGCTTCGAGGAAGCTGGCGACGCGATCGCCGTGCTGCAGCAGGGCGCGGCGCCCAAGCGTGTGCTGCTGCAGCGCTTCATCGACAATCCGGCGTCGGTCCTGGTCGGCTCGGCCAGCTTCTGGGAAGGCATCGATGTGCCCGGCGACGCACTGCAATGCGTGATCATCGACAAATTGCCCTTCCCGCCGCCCAACGACCCGCTCGTGGAGGCGCGTGTGCAGCGCCTGGAGGCCCAGGGGCGCAATGCCTTCTCGGAATATTTCGTCGCCGAGGCGGCGATTGCGCTCAAGCAGGGCGCCGGGAGGCTGATCCGTACCGAGACCGATCGTGGCCTGCTGGTGGTGTGCGACCCACGCATGGCGGGCATGAACTATGGACGCCGCCTGCGCGCGGCGCTGCCGCCGATGACGGCGGTGGCCAACGAAGCCGAGGCCCTGGCCTGGTTGCAGTTGCTGAATGCAGAACGGGCGTGACGTGACGACCCCTCGCCCAACCTTGCATCGCTGAACGCGAGCAAGTCTGGTCGGTCTTGCAGACCGCGCAGCCGACGGGGCGGCTGTTCTTCGGCAGGCACGCCAAGTCCACAGGACTTGCCGTGTCCGGCCTCAGCCCCCGCGGGGACGGCGATGCTCGCGGCATCGAGCCGCGCGCACATCGCCGGTCGGGCCGGCTTGGGAGCGGCCCGGCGCTCGGCCCGGCATAGAAAACGGGCCTGAGCGGCCCGTCCAATTCAACTTACCAGAGCTGCCACCAGGGCTTCTTGCGGTTGGCGCCGTTGCTGGCGTACTGGCTGTCGGGGAAGTTCTTGTCCAGCACGCGGCGCGCGTCGTCACGCAGCTGGGTCAGGCCGAGCTTGTCATAGCTCTCGCCCATGATGAAGAGGCCTTCCTCGATGCCGGGCGCGTACTGGAACTCGGCCACGGCCGACTGGGCGCGGTTCGCCGCGGCGACGTAGGCCTTGCGGTTGAAGTAGTAGCGCGCCACGTGGATCTCGTAGGCCGCCAGCGTGTTGGTGATGAAGTTGATGCGCGTCGTCGCCTCGGCCGCGTACTTGGACTCGGGGAATTGCTCGACGAGCTGGCGGAAGGCCAGCAGGGCTTCTCGCGAGGCCTGCTGGTCGCGCTCGGACACGTCCTGGTTGGCTAGGCGGCCGAACAGTCCCAAGTCCTCGTTGAAGTTGACGATGCCCTTCATGTACAGGGCGTAGTCCATCGCCGGGCTGGACGGGTTGAGCTTGATGAAGCGGTCCAGCGTGGCAATCGCCTGGGCGCGCTCGCCCGTGCGGTAGTACGCCCAGGCCACATCCAGCGTCGCCTGCTGGCCCATCGTCGTGCCGGCGGCGCGACCTTCGATCTTTTCGAGCGCCTTGATGGCGCGGTCGTAACTGCCGGCGTTCAGGTCGTCCTTGGCGTCTGCATACAATTTGTCCAGCGCCGCCTGGGAGTTTGGATCCTCCTTGGCCGTGGAGCCGCAACCGCTCAAGCCCAGCGCGAACGCCATCAGGACAGTGCCAGCGACGACGCGGGCGGTCTTGAATTTCTCAACAAACATGTCTGAAGTCGACGGCGATGCTGCCGGCTGGTCACAGGGAACAATGGACGCGGAGTATAGGGTGGGGGGTCAGGACGAATTCGAGCCGGGGGTCGAAGAAGCCGGCGACGCTGAACGGCGCACGGCAGATGTCGATGCCGCCGGCCATGGCGAGCGCCTGGACCGCTGGCTGACGACACGGGCGCCGGAGTTCTCGCGCAACCATCTGCAATCCCTGATCGAGCGCGGCTGCGTGACGGTGGACGGCAAGGTGCTGGAGAAGGCCGCCCACAAGCTGCGCGCCGGCCAGCGCGTCGAGATCGAATTGCTGCCGACCGACGAGAGCCGTGCCTTCCGTGCCGAGGCCATGGCGCTGGACTTCGTCTATGAGGACGAGCACATGGCGGTGGTCAACAAGCCTGCCGGCCTGGTCGTGCACCCGGCCGCGGGCAACTGGTCGGGCACGCTGATGAACGGCCTGCTTGCCCATCACGCCGCCGCAGCGACGCTGCCGCGCGGCGGCATCGTGCACCGGCTGGACAAGGACACCAGCGGCGTCATGGTCGTTGGCAAGACGCTGGCGGCCGTCACGGCGCTGATGCGCCAGATTTCAGCGCGCGAGGTGCACCGCGAATACCTGGCTCTGGCCTGGGGGCGTGTCGAGGAGCCTTTCGTCGTCGACCAGGCCATGCGCCGCGACCCGGTGTCGCGCGTCAAGATGGCCATTGCCCCCGCCAACCTCGGCAAGCCGGCGCGCACCGATTTCTTTCCGTTGGGTGTCGGCGAAGTGAATGGCCGGGCCATCAGCGCGGTGCATTGCGTGCTGCACACGGGTCGCACCCACCAGATCCGCGTGCACCTGACGCACAGCGGCCACCCCATGCTGGCGGACGTGCTCTATGGCGGCGCGCCGGCCCTGGGCCTCACGCGCCAGGCCCTGCATGCGGCACGGCTGTCCCTCACCCACCCGACCACCGGCGAACCTCTGGTGCTGACCGCGCCGCTGCCCGCCGACCTGGCCTCCGCCTGGGCCCAGATCGGTGCCGCCGACCTGCCCGGCTGACAGGGCTATACAATGCACCTCGGTTGTCGTGGCAGCCAGCGCGCCAAATGTGCGCGACCCGTGCGGTTAGCAGTTCATCCGCCCGCCCGGTCAACCACCCCGATCGCGTTTCGCTGGAAGGCTGTTGAGCCCCACCGTGACGCCCGGACAGACCCCGTCCGCATTGCCTGCCGAACGCTGTGAGCGCCCAGGCCCGGACGGATTGCCAAGCCAGGCTTGATTGAGGGCGCGATTGCGTTCATGAACACCCAGGATGCCAAGCGCGTCCTCGAGACCGCACTGATCTGTGCTTCGCAGCCGCTGACGCTGCGCGAGCTGCGCAGCCTGTTCGCCGACGAACTCGGCGCCGATACCGTGCGCAGCCTGCTTGACGAGCTGAGCCGCGATTGGGAAGGCAAGGGCGTCGAGCTGGTGGCGCTGGCCTCGGGCTGGCGCTTCCAGAGCCGCCCCGAGCTGCGCGAGTACCTCGACCGGCTGCATCCCGAGAAGCCGCCGCGCTATTCGCGTGCCGTGCTGGAGACGCTGGCCATCATTGCCTACCGCCAGCCTGTTACGCGCGGCGACATCGAGGACATCCGTGGCATCGTCGTCGCCAGCCAGATCGTCAAGCAGCTTGAGGACCGCGGCTGGATCGAGGCCATCGGCCACCGCGAGACCCCGGGTCGCCCGGCGTTGTACGCGACGACCAAGTCCTTCCTGGACGACCTGGGCCTGGCCAGCCTGGAACAGTTGCCCGCCCTGGACATTGGCGGCGAAGCCCCGCCAGCCTTCGAGGCGCTGCAGGGCCAGCTGCTGGACAACTCAGAAGACGCTGAGTTGCCGGCCGAGGCTTCCGCTGAAACGCCCGCCGAAATCCCTGCCGAAATCCCCGC
>NZ_JBFULE010000533.1:0-3707 GCF_056400485.1 Roseateles sp. P5_B10 | reverse complement strand
GTAATAGGCCAGCGGCTGGGTGACGGATTCGCCAACTGCCTTGTAGGCAGCGAAATGCACGACGGCGGCCGGCTTGTAGCTGCCGAAGACTTCGTCCATTGCCGCGGCGTCGCAGACGTCGGCACGTTCGAACTCGATGGGGGTGCTGGCCAGTTCCGCCAGCCTTTCCAGCACGACGGGCGAGCTGTTGGAAAAGTTGTCCACGCCGACGACGCGATAGCCCGCCTGCTGGAGAGCCAGCCAAGTGTGCGACGCGATGTAGCCTGTCGCACCCGTGAGCAGGATGGTGGTCATCAGAAGAAGATGGCTTGACCCGTGCAGCCGTAGCTGCTGGCGGTGTACACGTACTGGGCAATGCTGCTGTTGCGGCTGGCACGGTCGTACTGGCAGCCCAGGCTGAGGCCGCGTGTGAACGCCCAGCGCATGCTCAGGTTGTACGTCTTGAAGTCGTCCAGCGCATCGGCAACGGCGGCACCTGCCGTGCTGGTGCGTGTGGCGCGGTTCCGGCTCGCCTTGGCGCTGAGACTGACCTTGCCTGTCACGGCGTAGGTGCCGCCCAGCTGATAGGTGGTGTAGACCCGGTTCAGGTCAGCCGTCTGGACGACACTTTCCTGCCCGGTGTCCCGCGCATATTGCAGGTTCAATTGCAACTTGGCTGTGGGCTGCCAGTTCCAACCGATGGCACCGGTGGTGCCGCTGAAATCGCGTAACCGGTCATCGAGGCTGTTTTTTGACTTGCTGCGGCTGATGCGCGTGTTTAGCGTGCTGCGGCCGCCGGTGCTCCACTTGGTGGTGAAGTCGAAGTCGTCCCGGGTGTAGTCATTAGGTACCGAGACGACGACAACCTGCGCCGTCTGCGGGTCAACGGCAAGGCCAATGGGATAGTGCGGGTTTTTGCCCTTGGTGCGTCGCCCCACCAGGCCCAGCCTGACATTGCCGCCGGGCGTGGCATAGATGCCGAGGGAACCCGTGTTCTGCTCGAAGTCGAAACGGTCGTACTCCGAGGCGCTGAAGTCCCGGCGGCGGTGCGTCCAACTACTTTCCAGCGTATACCGCGTCAGTACGCCAAGGCGGACCAAGGCTTGGTATTCGTCCTCGCGTTCGATGTTCTTCTTGAGGATGGGATCGACGCCGCTACCGATGTTGAAGTCAGCGAGGGATCGGTCCGATTTGGCGCTCAGCACTCCCGACAGATTACCCACCGTCTGCCAATTGAGCGCACTGCGCAAGGTGTAGGAGCGATTGTTGAGCTCGCTAATCGTTGAATAGCGGTTGCTCTGCAGCGAGCCGTCCACCGTCAGATGCTGACGACCGAGCTTCGTGTCGATGCCGCCCAGAACCCCGGCGCTGGTCACTGTGTCATCGTTGGCGGCGCTTGACTGTCGGTACACATTTGAGACATGAGCAACACCTAACGATGCACCGACATAAAAGGGCGTCGTGTCATCGGTCTGAGCGTGCGCGGACTGGACCGCTGAAAGCGCGGCGATCAGCAGCGCAAGCCGGGTCCAACGGTGGCAATGGCGAGCAGGCTTAATAGGCATGGCGATCAAACACCACCAACCTCACGGTCCGCAAGATGATCTGCAGATCCAGGGCCAGTGACCAGTTGCGCAGGTATTCCAAATCGTATTCGACGCGTGCCACCATCTTGTCGATGGTGTCGGTCTCGCCACGCAAGCCATTCACCTGGGCCCAGCCGGTGATGCCCGGCTTGACCTTGTGGCGCACCATGTAGGCCTTGATGATCTTGCGGTATTCCTCGTTGTGGGCCACGGCGTGCGGGCGCGGCCCGACGATGCTCATGCGACCCTGCAGCACATTGATGAATTGCGGCAGTTCGTCCAGCGAGGTGCGGCGGATGAAGGCGCCAAAGGGCGTGATGCGCGCGTCGCCCTTGGTGGCCTGTTTGACCACGGGACCGTTGTCCTGTGTCCGCATGGAGCGGAACTTGTAGACGATGATCTCCTCGCCATCCAGGCCGTTGCGCTTCTGCCTGAAGATGACAGGGCCTGGTGAGCTGAGCTTCACGCCAATGGCCAGGGCAAGCAGGATGGGCGAGATGAGGATCAGGATCAACGTGGCCAGAACGACGTCGCTGACGCGCTTGATCAGCTGGTTGGTGCCGGTGAAGGGCGTCTCGCAGATGCCGACCACCGGCACGCCCGAGATGTCCTGCAGGCGGCCCTGGATGATGCTGATGCCGAACACGTCGGGCACGAAGAACAGCGAGGCCGTCGTGCCCTGCACCTGTTCCAGCAACTCGACGATGCGAGGCTGCGACCCCAGGGGCAGGGTGATGTAGACCTCGCGCACGCCCTTGTCGCGCACGAACTCGCTGAGCTGGGGCAGGGTGCCCAGGATGGAGGCGCCGGCTTCCGGGTGCAGGCGCTCAGGCGCACGGTCGTCGAAATAGCCCAGGCAGACGACGCCCTGAGAGTCGCGCAGCGCTCGCGCCACCTTGTGGCCAAGCACGCCCGCGCCGACGACGACCGCCGTACGGCGCGCGCCCGGGTCGCGTGCCCGCCATTGCTGGATGCGCCGGCCCGTCTCGATGGCGGCGATCTGGACGGCAGGTGTGATGACGGCCCACCACAGCAGCACCTCGTCCTCGAAATAGTGCAGGCTGTTGGTGGCGTAGCCGCACAGCAGCAGGATGCCCAGCAGCACCAGCCAGGAGGACAGCACGTCCACAAGGGCGCTGGCCGGGTGGTCGCTGAAGCGGTTGCGACCCGGGAAGGTGAGGGCGAAGACGAGCAGGCACAGCGTCAGGGTGGGGCGCAGCACCGGCTCGTCGAAGTGACCGTTCACGACAAGAAAGGTCAGAACGATGATGCCGGGCTCCAGGAAAGCGGCGATCAGGGATTCGACCGACTGCGGTGCGCTGTAGAACGTCCTCTTGTAGCTGCGGTCCTCAAACATCTTGGTGGGTTTGGTAGTCCTCGGGTCAGGGTGTACCCGAGGCTGAAAAAGGATCAGGGATTCTCTACCAACAAATTTGACGGCCGAACCGTCGGCGTCCCCTGTTCATGGTCCGCTGCCTACAATCTTGTATATGTCTGCTTCCTGGCCCCTGCCGCCCCTGCCTCCGCTGCCGTCCATCACGCCCTTGCTGATGCCGGCCCTGCAGGATCGCCTTGTTTTGCTGATCAACCATGTCGTGTCGCGGGAGCCCATCGCGGCGCAACGCCTGCGGCCGCTGGCTGGGCGTGGGCTCGTCGTCCACCTGGCAGGCTGGCCCAGCCTGCTGCCGGCGGCGCCTGATTTGATACTCGGTGTCACACCAGCGGGTCTTTTTGAACGCCTGGACGCCGCCCCGGCAGGCGCCGGCGGCCTGCGCATCGAGATCGATGCATCCAACCCCGCCAAGCTGGCTCTGGGTGCATTCACGGGAGAGGCGCCCACCGTCAGCGTGCAGGGCGATGCCGCTTTCGCTGGCGAGATGCACTGGTTGATGGACAACCTGCGCTGGGACATCGAGGACGATCTGGCCGGCATCGTCGGGCCGCTGCCCGCCCGCCAGCTCGCCCAGTTCGGCCGCACCTTGCGGCGCACGTTGTCGGGCATGGCCGCGCGTTTTGCGACGACGACGTCCGGTAGCGGCGCATGAGGTTTGTCTCGCGGCTGCTGGTCATCCTGTGGACGGTCTGGCGCTTCGGTCTCGATGATCTGGCCTTGTCGGGCCTGCGTCGCAAGCGCTTCAGGCT
>NZ_JBFULE010000532.1:0-3708 GCF_056400485.1 Roseateles sp. P5_B10 | reverse complement strand
ATGCTGCCCTGCGTGCACGAGCACATGGCTTCAAAGGGCCTGGATCTGAACAAGCTGCGCATCGTGCCCAATGGCTTTGCGCCAGAGGAATGGCAGGGTGAATCGGCGCCACTCGGTGTGACGCTGTCGGCGCATCTCGACGCGGAGCGCGCGGCCGGTCGCGTCATCGTCGGCTATGCCGGCTCCATGGGCCTGCCCAATGCGCTCGACGTGCTTCTGGATGCAGCCGCCAAGCTGCGCGATCGGCCGATCAGCTTCGTGCTGGTGGGCAGCGGGCACGAGGCGACACGCCTGGCCGGGCGCGCCGACGCCGAGGGGCTGAAGCAAGTGCGCTTTTTCGCTCCCATTCCCAAAGCCCAGATCCCGACGCTGCTGAGCCACTTCGACATCGCCTACATCGGCTGGCAGCGCACGCCCATCTACCGCTTCGGCATCGCGCCCAACAAACTCATCGACTACCTGATGGCCGGTCGTGCCGTGCTGCATTCGGTCGAGGCGGGCAACGACCCGGTCGCCGAGGCCGGCGCCGGATTGACGGTCGCGCCTGAAGACGCCGACGCCGTGGCCCAGGGCCTGCTGAAGCTGGCGGCGCTGACGCCCGAGCAGCGCGCCGAGATGGGTGAGCGAGGTCGTGCCTTCGCGATGGCGCATCACGCCTATCCGGTTCTCGCCGCCCGCTTCATCGAGGCCCTGTCGTGAGCGAGCTCGACCAGATCGCGCAGCGCTACGCCCGCCGCAAGGCCCGCGCAGAGGGTGGCGACCGCTACTGCCTGTTGCGGCCCGAGGTCTGGCGGACGTGGCAGGAGCGCCAGCGTGTGCTGCTGACCTTGCTTGCCCGACATCCCGGGCGCCCGGCCGACTGGCAAGCGACCGAAGTGGGCTGCGGTGCCGGTGGCAATCTGCTGGACCTGCTGCGCCTGGGGCTGCTGCCCGCGCACCTGACCGGCATCGAACTGCTGCCCGAGCGCCTGGCCGCCGCGCGCACTGCCCTACCCGAAAGCGTGCGCCTGCTCCCAGGCGATGCTTCAGAAGCCGACGTCGCACCGGCCAGCCAGGACCTGGTGCTGCAATCCACGGTCTTCTCGTCCATCCTCGACGACGCCTTGCAGCAGCGCGTGGCCGACGCGATGTGGCGCTGGCTCAAACCGGGTGGCGCCGTCGTCTGGTACGACTTCACCGTCAACAATCCGCGCAACCCCGACGTCCGCGGCGTGCCGCTGGCGCGCGTGCGACAGCTCTTCCCGCAAGGCGCTTTCACGGCCCGGCGCGTGACGCTGGCGCCACCGCTGGCCCGGGCGCTGCCCGCGGCCTATGGCCTGCTCAACCTCATCCCCTGGCTGCGTACCCACCGGCTGGTGCTGATCGCCAAAACCTGATCGTCGAAAATCCCTTCATGAGTGCCCAGCCCTTCCTTCCCTTTGCCTTGCCCGACCTGGGCGACGACGAGATCGCCGAAGTCGTCGACACGCTGAAATCCGGCTGGATCACGACCGGCCCCAAGGCCAAGCGCTTCGAGCAGGCCTTTGCCGACTTCCTCGGTGACCCGCAGATCGAGTGCATCGCGGTGAACTCGGCCACCGCAGGCCTGCACCTGGCGCTGGAAGCCATTGGCCTGGGCCCCGGCGACGAGGTCATCACGACGACCCACACCTTCACGGCCACCGCCGAGGTCGTGCGCTACCTCGGTGCCGACGTGAAGCTGGTCGACATCGACCCGGCGACCTTGAACATCGACATCGCGGCCATCGAGGCAGCGATCACCCCGAAAACCAAAGCCATCCTGCCGGTGCACTACGCCGGCCTGGCCGTGGACATGCTGTCCATCCTCGAMATCGCCCGCCGCCACGGCCTGCGCGTCATCGAGGATGCGGCCCATGCACTGCCGACCACGCTGGAGAAGGAGCTGATCGGCACGCTGGGCAGCGACGCCACCGTGTTCAGCTTCTATGCCAACAAGACGATGACGACCGGCGAGGGCGGCATGCTGGTCACGCGCAACGCCGAACTGGCCAAGCGCGCCCGCGTCATGCGCCTGCACGGCATGAGCCGCGACGCCTTCGACCGCTTCACGGCCAAGGTGCCGAGCTGGTACTACGAGATCGTCGCGCCCGGCTTCAAGTACAACCTGACCGACATCGCCGCGGCCCTGGGCCTGCACCAGTTGAAGCGCCTGCCGGCCTTCCAGCTGCGCCGCGAGCAGATCGCGATGCGCTATCACGAGGCCTTTACCGACCTTCCGCTGATCCTGCCGCCCGATGCGCCGGAGGGCGACACGCACTCCTGGCATCTCTACGTCGTTCGCCTGGCCGACGAAGCCAGCATCACACGCGATGCCTTCATCGAGGGCATGTACGCTGCCGGCATCGGTTGCAGCGTGCATTACGTGCCCCTGCACCTGCATCCTTACTGGCGCGACCGCTACGGTCTGACGCCCGAGCAATTCCCGCAGTCGCAGAAGGCCTTCGAGCGCACGGTCAGCCTGCCGCTGTACACGGCGATGAGCGACGCGGACGTCGAGCGCGTCATCGCCGCCGTGAGGGGCCTGCTGGCTTGATCAAGCGCCTGTTCGACGTGGTCAGTGCGGCGCTGGGGCTGCTGGTTCTCGCGCCGCTGCTGCTGCTGGCCGCGGTCTGGATCAAGCTCGACTCTCCCGGCCCGGCCCTGTTTCGCCAGACGCGTGTGGGCCGGCATGGCGTGCCCTTCACCATCCACAAGTTCCGCACGATGCGCGTCGAGCCGGGTGCGGCCATCACGGTCGGCGCCGACCCCCGCATCACGCGCTCGGGCCGTGTGTTGCGCCAGGCCAAGCTCGACGAGCTGCCCCAGCTCTGGGATGTGCTGCGCGGCGCGATGAGCCTCGTTGGCCCGCGGCCGGAGTTGCCTCGCTATGTCGAGCTCTACTCGGCCGAATTGCGTGAACGCGTGCTGGCGGTGCGGCCGGGCATCACCGATCCCGCGTCGCTGGCTTTCAGCCACGAGGCCGAAATGTTGGCTGCAGCGCAGGACCCAGAGCGCGAATACCGCGAGGTCGTGATGCCCGCAAAACTCAAACTGTCAGCCGAGTACGCGGCCAGCGCCAGCCTGATGACCGACCTGCGGCTGATCCTGGCGACGTTGGCCCGCGTGCTGCGCGGCTGACAATCGCTTCCCAATGAACTGGCAATTTCTCGACACCCTGCTCACGCGCCTGCGGCCGCGCCGTGAAGCCTTGGCCCTGCTGCTCGACGTCGTTGTCGTTGCCATCGCCTGGCAGGCCACCTATCTGTTCCGCCTCGGTTTCGAGCGCTGGTTCTCGGCACGCCCCGACTACGACGGTTGGGTGCTGCTGGGGCTGCTGGCCATCTATGCGGCTGTGCTGTACCTGTTGCGCGTGCCCAAGGGCATGTGGCGCTTCTCCGGCTTCGGCGAGGTCCAGCGTCTGGCCTTGGCCTGCACGCTGGCGGGCCTGATCGGCGCCGCGGCCGTGCTGATGGCCCATYTGCATGCTGTCCCTCGGGCCGTACTGGCCCTGCATCCGCTGTTCACGCTGATGCTGCTGGCCATGATGCGCATGGGCTACCGCATGCTCTACGAGCACATGCGCAGCCGCATCAGTGGCAGCGCCCAGGAGCTGCGCCGGGCCCTGGTGATGGGTGCGGGCGACGCGGGCCGCCTGCTGGTGGCGGGCATCCAGCACAGCCAGGGTTGGGTGGTGGTGGGGTTTCTGGA
>NZ_JBFULE010000531.1:0-3738 GCF_056400485.1 Roseateles sp. P5_B10 | reverse complement strand
GATAGTCGACGCTCCAATATGAGAATCGAAGTTGTATATCTTTCGGTTCAACAACCGAGAGGCCCGTCTCAATCAAAAGGGTGTAACGCTTGTCTGTCGGGTCCGCCGATTGAAAATAATTGCTCTCAATCGTGAAGGTGCCCATGTGGTGAGTGTCGGTTGCAAAATTTACGCCCCCAATTGGCCCCGCGCTGTAGCTGCTCACATAATCCAGATTGGTCGAATATTCGATCTCAAAGCCGTCGCCTGTCACTGTGGCGGCATTCGAAGCGAACGCGAAAACGGCTGCACAGACTGCCGTAATTAGCTTGTTAATCATTTGATATTCCATAGTTTGTATGCAACGCGGAATGCAGTTGCGCGGCTATTGGGCATGCATTCGCAGCTCACAAGCAATCCCTTGCTCTCAAGGGGAGGAACTTCGCTGTTCCGCCAAAACCCGAAGGGCGAGGCCGGAGTCTGGGCCTGCATGGCTCGCAGCCAACAGGCCACCGCGCCTGCGGTGAATTCGGTTGTCGCGGTAATCGAGCGCGACGCACTGAACAAGCCTGACGAGATKGACCGGCCGACCTCACGATGCGGGGCGTCGTTGGTCCAAGGGAACCATTCGGGAGGTGCGCCGCCGGTCGCCACAGTTCGGCAAAGAAAGAGCCCCCACAGGCCTTCGCATGTGAGGCTTTGATTTGGCTCCCCGTTCACTCGTGATCAGCAGTC
Organism: Roseateles sp. P5_B10; assembly: GCF_056400485.1. Taxonomy (NCBI): domain Bacteria; kingdom Pseudomonadati; phylum Pseudomonadota; class Betaproteobacteria; order Burkholderiales; family Sphaerotilaceae; genus Roseateles; species Roseateles sp. P5_B10. The sequence continues at coordinate 3,024 of NZ_JBFULE010000531.1, read as the reverse complement.
CAACCCGCGGCGATCTCGGCGCCTCATGAATTGCACGCCCGCCACTGAAGCCAGGCCCAGTAGCAGAAGCTGGTAGGAAGCAAGCTCCGGCACCGTCGAGACACCGAAATAGAGATCCGTCGCCGAAGGCGTGCCGAGCAGGATGGCGCTGCCGCCAGCGTAATTCCCWTCATTCGACCAGTAGACGCCGTACCGCGCGGACGCCGCACTGACTTCAAAGCTGTACGGCTGGCCACTCTGCACCGCGACGTTGCCGACGTTGAACTCGATGAGCCCTACCCAGCCTTGCAACGTGCCGATGCGCGAGTCGACGTTGACCGTTGAACTCCCCAGCACGGGGCCATTGAAACCTTCTCCGGCATACAGATTCAGGGTCAGCGTCTTGTCCTGCGCCAGCTGGGAGTCAATGTTCATGTTGATCACCCATAGCGAGATGGATCCGACGCTCGACAGCGTGGGCGTAAACGACTGGCCGAACGGCTGGAAAGCCGCGATCTGGATCTGCCCCACCAAGGTATTCGGCGGGAGCAGCGGGATGGAGGCATCTCTTTCGGCATACGCCGGAGCCATGACTGCCACCGTCGAAACGGCAAGGAGGAATTTCTTCAAGGCGGCCATGTCAATCTCCGAATTAAAGGCGAACCGGCAGAAGCCGCCGGCGCGACAGCAAGGCCCGTGCGCCCAGCGTGCCGAGCAGCCAGGGGTCGGCTCAGGGATGGGGTAACCGTCAGCTCGAACGTGACCTTATTGCTGTGCAAAGGATAGTGGCCGCCAAGATTGACGCCCTCCCTAATGTGGCGCGCGTGTGGCCGCTTGGCTGGCCCTTTGTCTCAGTGGCAGCTCTCGCGGCACCTGTGCCAGTTCGTGGGCGTTTGGCTGGCGGTCGGCGTCTGCGAGAAGACAGGCTTGCGCGAGGGCTGACATCGACGCCAAGAAAGAAGCCCCATCCGCTTGCACGAATGAGGCTTGATTTGGCTCCCCGACCTGGGCTCGAACCAGGGACCTACGGACTAACAGGTGTATGTCCGACCTGTGCACGTTACGAACCAGAATTCGCGCTTCTGCGATACCCTGAGCGAGCCATGAAAGAAGAGTCTGTGAGCGCGATAGACGAGGAGCGTCTCATGCAGCTCATTGCCGACGTGCGAACGAAAGGGGAKGGGCACTTGAAATCGCCGGAGGGAGCTGCGTTGCTGGACCACATGAGTCGCGAGAGCGCGCTTGCGAAGTTTGATGACAACCACATGGTCTACGCCGGCGGCTCCGTTTGTTCGGCCCACATGAATGTGCTGGCCGACTGGTTGCTCGAGTATTCATCCGCCAGAGGGGTGGAGCCCCCGGTACGCAGGTTGGGCGAATTCCTGCGATCCAGCGATGTCGCCGCTATTCAGGTCGCCTTGCTGGCCGGGGTGCGGTTCAGCGAGCCGTTTTGTGTTACCGATTCACTCACGCTGGTTCCCATCGAAATGTTGAATCGCGGAGGCATCCGCCAATGGATGGACAGTGCTACCTTTAACCCACCCACCGGTCACTGGGACATGCTGTTGTCAAAGCAGTTTTGTCCGTCAGCTGCAGTAGTGAAGAACTTCAGAATGCCCTGTGGAATGACTCCGAGAGATGAGTATTTCACGCCTCTCGATAATCCACCTTCACTCGACTGCGAGCCGCGCGCTATCAAGGTGCTAAGCACATTGCTCACCGTGGTTGGACCGTCTGTAAACCAGCTGCTCACGGTGTGGTCGGAGCCTGATGAAGATGTTCCGGGACTTTTTGGCTTTGGAGGTGCTTACCCGCATTTGCTGTCGTCTTGGGAGCAAGGAGGGGAGACGCGAACGCTATCAGCTGAAGATTTGGCCGTGCTTCCGGATCTCTATAAACGCTTTGTGGCGTTGCCCGCCTCGTTTCAATCGGCGCTGACTATTGCTCTTGAGCGCCTCAATTCGTCGTTGCGGCGCCGCCAGCCTGTCGACCAGGCTATTGATCTTGGCATCGCGATGGAAACGCTGCTTCTTGATGGCAAGTCTCAGGATGGCATTGCGCTCCCGTTTCGGCTAAGGGGGGCCTACTTTTTGTCCCCAGAGAACGTGGAGGAGCGACTTCGGCTCGAGCGACTTTTCAATGCCATGTACGCCCTGAGATCAACTGCCGTTCATGACGGCAAGGTCGAGGATATTTGCAAGATCTCAGGCGACAAGGTCCCGAGCCTCTCGGTATTACGCGAATGTCAGGAACATTGCGCAATGCTGATCCGAAAGATCATCGTGTTAGGTCGAAGGCCTATGTGGGGGCAATTAATCCTTGGGGGCCCAGCCTGAGCGTCTTGGCGGGGAGCCTTAGGTCTAGACACCTCCGCCCCTGCTAATGTCGCTGGTCTTGCGCACCAATTCGACTTTGTTGAGTCGTTGGGCCGAACAACGCTTCGCGCTATTGAACTGGCTTCACTAGCAGGCATCCGCCACCAACTCCGGCGTGRCTTCCAGCGGGTCGAAGACGTTGTATCCCAGTGCCTGGATGAATGGCATGACCATGGCGTTCTTGGTCTCCTCTTCAGTCTGGATCAACGCTTTCGTGTTTGCGATGCGCGTTGACAGCACGCGTAGCTGATCGATGAAGTCCACTTTGTTTTCCTCCCTGATGCTGGACCAAGCACTTGTATCACTTGGTTAGCGTTTTGCTATTGGGAGGAAGCTTGAGCAGGTGCCAGCGCAAGTTCAAGCGCCGGTTCATCACCCGTGACCATCGCTGCGAGACGCGCAAAGAAAAAAGCCCCGCTGCTTGCGCAACGAGGCTTCTGATTTGGCTCCCCGACCTGGGCTCGAACCAGGGACCTACGGATTAACAGTCCGGCGCTCTACCGACTGAGCTATCGAGGAATTGATCGGTATTTTTGCTTGCCGTGCGGTTGCGGCTCGCTGTTGTTGCAAAGGCTGGCGATGGGCCAGCCTTTGCGGGTTTTCTGTGGCTCCCCGACCTGGGCTCGAACCAGGGACCTACGGATTAACAGTCCGGCGCTCTACCGACTGA
>NZ_JBFULE010000530.1:0-3741 GCF_056400485.1 Roseateles sp. P5_B10 | reverse complement strand
CATCCAGCGCGGCGCCACCTGTACGGTCGCCGCCGTGGGCGAACTCGTTGACCAGCGCAAGGCCAGCCGCCTGCGCAGCCTGCTGGAAGCCTCGCTGTGGGTGGCCGGCGGACTGCTGTTGTTGCGCTTGCTGCCTCTTCCCCAACCAATCCTGCCCGCGCCCTTTGCACTGACCGTTTGGACGTTGCTGGGCGCCGCCCTGCTGGGCCTGGGCGCCTTCGTCAACCAGGCCTGCGTCTTCGGCGCCATCGCGCGGCTGGGCAATGGCGAGTGGGCCTATCTGGCAACGCCGCTGGGCTTCTATGTCGGCTGCGCCAGCGTGGATGGCCTGTTCGCCGCGGTCCGGCCGCAACCGCTGCCGGCCGGATCACCGCTGTGGGTGGCACCCGCCGCGCTGGGGCTGGTGTTTGCCGCCTTTTCGTTGTGGCGCGCCTTCGTGCGCAGGCGCCAGCCGTGGTGGACGCCGCACACGGCCACTGTCTCCATCGGCCTGAGCTTTCTGGCACTGCTGCTGCTCGAAGGCGCCTGGGCCTACACCGACGCGCTGGCCGAGCTGGCCCACGGCATGACCATGCGCAGCGCCGCGCGACTCACCCTCTTCGCCTGCCTGCTGGCCGGCGCCATCTTCGGCGGCTGGCACGCCGGGCTGTTGAAGGCCCGCCCGCCGAGCGCGGCCGGCCTGGTGCGTTGCCTGATCGGCGGCCTGCTGATGGGCTGGGGCAGCCTGCTGATCCCCGGTGGCAATGACGGCCTCATCCTGCTCGGCCTGCCTCTGCTGTGGCCCTACGCCTGGATGGCCTTCGCGACGATGTGCGCCGTCATCGCGCTGGCCCAATGGGCTAGCCGGTCCAGACGAGGCTGAGCTGCAGGCGGCGCAGCGCCGTGTGCGGCTGGCGGGCCGACTGCAGCGGTACGCCCTGCAGCGTGACGGGGCGCTCATCGCCGGCGTCCAGCGTCAGGCGTTCAGCCGTCAAGGCCCAGCGCCATCCCGGCAGGAGGGCGTCGCCCACGCTGGCCCGCCAGGCACGGGCACTGCCCAGAGGCAGCTCGGCTGGGTCGCGCCCCGGCAGTTGCACGCGGTTGTGGCCATGGGGGCCACCACCGGCTTCGATGCCCATCCGCCAGCCCGATTCGCTGTTGGCCTGCAGGCCCAGCAGCAGCAGACCCTGGCGATAGCGCTCGGGATAGCCGCTGACGCTGCCGGCGTCGCGCAGGCGCCGGCGCCACTGCCAGAATTCGGCGGCGGCCAGGGCTTGCCCCTGCCAGCCGGCGATCAGCGGCTGTGGCGCCAGGCCCCCCTCGATGCGAATGAAGTCATGGGCGACATCGCTGCGCGTCTGCACCTCATTGCCCTGGTTGCTGAAGCCTCGGTAGTCGCGCGCTCCGCGCAACACGCCAACCCGCAAGGCCGCCGTGGCCGAGCCCGGCGGCGCCCAGCGCCAGGTGGCGGCCAGGCCGCTCAGCCGACCGTCTTCGGTCAGCAGGCGGCGGCCGTCGCTGGCGGTTTCACGCCATTGCTGCCATTCCTGCTGGCCCGCCAGCTCGGCCTGCCACGGCGAATCGGCCCGCGCGGCCGGCGCCAGCAGCCCTGCGAGCAGGGCCAGTGTGACGGCGCCCCTCACTCCAGCTCGGTCCAGGTCTTCAGCATCTGCGTCTCGTAGTTGCCGTCGCCCTCGGCATCCAGTTCCAGCCGAGCCTGGCTGCCATTCACGGCGGAGATGCGCAATGTCGAACTCGCATGGCCCTTGACCATCAGCTGGCCGCTGCTCGGGTAGGCGCTGTCGCCGACGATGATGAGGGGCTGGGGTGTCGTGATCAGCACCTGCTTGTTGTCCAAACTGCTGCTGGCCAGGCTGCTGTTGTAGCTGATGCTCGTGCGCAGGCTGCCGCTGATGGGCTCGATGCGCAGCGCCAGCTTGGTGTCCGTCAGCGTCATCGTGAAATTCTGGCCGCCAGCGCGGCCACTCAGCACGAGGCGGCTGGTGGCCAGCGTCACCTCGCCCACGCCGGCAGGGGTCTGGCCGACCGTCAATGTGATCGTGCCGTCGCCCTGGGCCATGTCGCTGCCTGTCGTGACGCCGAAGGCTGTCAGCGTCATCGCCAGCGTCGCGCTGTAGTTGTTGCTGTCGTAGACGCCAGCGAGGGCCTGCACGCTCAGCGCGATGCGGCCCTGCATGACGTCGCCGCCCTCCTTGCAGGATTGCGCGTCGATGGTGAGGCTGTCGCCGAGGTCGAAGTTGCCGTTGTTGTTGCTGTCGTTGACGCTCACCAACAGGCTGCCGCCCTGGCTGCAGGGCACGGTCTCGCGCACCTCGGCGCCGGCCAGCAAGGCCTGGCGCCCGCTGGCCACACGCATGGCGCGGCGCGCCGTGTCGACGGCATGGTGCAGCAGGCGCGGGTCGCCACCCGTCTCAGCGCCGGTGAACACGCCGCTGGTGTCATTGAGGAAAAAGGCGCTGGACACGGTGGACTGGCCCACCACCTGGTAGTTGCTCGCGCTGATGCCGAGCATGGTGGACTCGGTCGGCGTGGGGCCGCTTGGCGCGCCGCCAGAGCCACCACCGCCGCAGGCGGCGAGGCCGAACAGGCAGGCGAGGACGGTGGCCGACAGGCCGATGCGACGTTTGGACATTTTTTGGACTCCCTGGTAACGCCCGGATCGCACGCAGGGCGACCGTGACAACCGAGGTTTTACCTCAGGCCGGCAGCAGGCCTCTGTCCTTCAGCATCGGTTCGACAACAGGATCGCGACCGCGGAAGGCGCGGAAGGCCTCGCCCGGCTCGCGGCTGTTGCCAGTCGAATAGATGCACTCGCGCAGCCGCGCAGCGACCGCCGCATCGAACACATTGCCGGCCTCGACGAAGGCGTCGAAGGCGTCGCAGTCCAGCACCTCCGCCCACAGGTAGACGTAGTAGCCCGCCGCATAGCCAGCGCTGCTGAACAAGTGCTGGAAGTGCGTCAATCGGTGATTGAGGCCGACCTCGCTGGGCAGCTGCCACTTTTCGAGCGTTTCGCGCTCGAATGCAACCACGTCATCAGGTGCTGCCGGCAGCGCGTGCGCGGCCATGTCGACGAGGGCGCTGGCCGTGTAGCGCAGCGTCTCGTAGCCCTGGCCGAACTGGCGCGCGGCCTGCAGCTTGGCCAGCAGCGCATCGGGCAGCGGCTCGTCGGTCTGCCAGTGACGGGCGAAGGTCTTCAGCACCTGGGGCTCGGCCATCCAGTGCTCGTAGAGCTGGGAGGGCAGCTCGACAAAGTCGCGCAGCACCTGAGTGCCCGCCAGGCGCTCATGCTCGACGCTGGACAGCAGGCCGTGCAGGCCGTGGCCAAATTCGTGGAAGAGCGTGCGCACATCGTCGAAGCTCAGCAGCGTGGGCTCGCCAGCGGCGCCGCGGGCGAAGTTGTTGTTGTTCAGGATGACCGGCGTCGCACCCAGCGCGCGGCTCTGGTTGCGCATCGCGTTCATCCAGGCGCCGCTGCGCTTGGTCGGGCGGGCGAAGTTGTCCTGCAGGAAAAGGCCGCGCAGACTGCCGTCGGCGTTGAAGACCTCATAGGCGCGCACGTCGGCGTGGTAGCCGGCGAGGTCGGGCCGGGCCTTGAATTGCAGGCCGAACAGGYGGCTGGCGCAGTCGAACATCGCCGCCACCATGCGCTCCAGCGAGAAGTAGGGCTTGACCTCGGCCTCGTCCAGCTCGAAGCGGGCGCGCCTGGCCTGCTCGGCGTAGAAGCGCCAATCCCAGGGC
>NZ_JBFULE010000529.1:0-3746 GCF_056400485.1 Roseateles sp. P5_B10 | reverse complement strand
TTGCAGCAGGTTGTTCGCCCCACCTTGGCGGATGTGCTCGGGCCTGACGCCCAGCGTGACCTTGTCGCCGACCTTGGCGGCGCTGCCATCGACCAGCGCGCGCAACACGACATGGCTGCCGCTGAGCTTCACATCGACGTGGCCCGCCTCGATGGCGGCCAGCTCACCCTCAATGAAGTTCATCTTCGGGCTGCCGATGAAGCCTGCCACGAAGAGGTTGCGCGGATGCTCGTACAGCTCCAGCGGCGAGCCGACCTGTTCGATCTTGCCGGCCGACAGCACGACGATGCGGTCGGCCAGCGTCATGGCCTCCACCTGGTCGTGGGTCACGTAGATCATGGTGGTTTTCAGATCCTCGTGCAGCTTGGCGAACTCGTAGCGCATGCGCACGCGAAGGGCGGCATCGAGGTTCGACAGCGGCTCGTCGAACAGGAAGACGTCGGGCTTGCGCACGATGGCGCGACCGATGGCGACGCGCTGGCGCTGGCCGCCGGACAGGTCCTTGGGCTTGCGGTCCAGCAGGTGCTCGATGTGCAGGATCTTGGCCGCGTTGCGCACGGCCGTCTCGATCTCGGCCTTGGGCACCTTGGCCAGCTTCAACCCGAAAGCCATGTTGTCGTACAGATTCATATGCGGGTAGAGCGCATACGACTGGAACACCATGGCGATGCCGCGTTCGCTGGGCGGCACGTCGTTGACGACGCGCCCGCCAATGGTCAGCTCGCCGCCGGTGATCTCTTCCAGGCCGGCGATGGTGCGCAGCAGCGTCGACTTGCCGCAGCCCGAGGGGCCGACGAAGACCATGAACTCGCCGTCGCGGATCTCCAGGTCGATGCCGTGAAGGATGCGGATGTCGCCATAGGCTTTCTCCACGCCGGTCAGTCGAACGTCTGCCACTTCTCTCAAGAAACACCCACCAAATAGTTGATCTGCAAAGAGGTTTCAGGCGGTCTGGGCCACGGGCACGATCTGCATGCCGAGTTGCTSAGCCCGCTGCCGCAGGTTCCTSAGCACCCGCTCCCGGTAGCGCTCCTCGAAGTAGTCCTGACCCGCATCGGTGTACTCCTGGCCTTTGCTGAGCATCGCGTAGATCAACCGCGCCAGCTTGTGAGCCGCYGCCRTCACCGCCTTGCCCTTGTCCATGCGCGCGCACAGCCGCCGGTAGTACGCCCCCAACGCCGACTTGCTGGCCCTGAGCGCTGCCGCCGCCAGCCTCAGCGCCTGCGCTGCGCGGTTGGCCACCCGCTGGGTCTTGCCGCTCACCACCTTGCCGCCCGTGATCTTCGTGCCCGGGCACAAACCCAGCCACGACGCGAAGTGCTTGTCGCTGGCGAAGCGGCTCATGTCGATGCCCACCTCGCTGACGACGACCAGCGCCGTGGTCACGTCCACGCCATCGATGCGCGTGAGGTCCACACCGCACATGCGGAACAACTGGCCACGCAGGTCGAACCTGGGGGCGTTGCGAGCGCGCCCGCGCTTCTTGCCCTTGGCCGGCTCGCCTTCACAGCGTTGCAGCGCCTGGAGCTGGGCTTGGATCTCGGCGTCGCACTCGGCGAGCTGCGTGCCGCAGAAGTCGAAGGCGGCCAGTGCCTGCTTCAGCGCGAACAGGTGCTCCGCCCGCCAATTGCCCAACAGGCTGGCGGCAATCTCGTCGGCGCTGGCGTGGATGCGCGTGTTCTTCAGCGCTGCCAGCCGTTGGCCGTCCCGCTCGCCCGCGACGATGGCGCGCAGGATCTTCTGGCCCGTCTCGCCCACCACGTCGGCGATGACGTTGGCGAGTTGGATGTTCATCTGCACCAGCGCCTTTTGCATGTGCTGCACGCAGCGCGCCTGGGTGCGCAACGTGGTGGCGCGCTGGCGCGTGAGCGCGCGCAGCACGCACACCGCGTCGGCCGGGCGGAAGGCACCGCGCAGCAGCCCGAAGCTCATGAGCTGCTGCAGCCACTGGCAGTCCAGCACATCGCTCTTGCGGCCCGAGACGTTCTTGACGTGCCGGGCGTTGACCAGCAGCACCGTGAAGCCGCGCCGCTCCAGCAGCTCGAACAGGGGAATCCAGTACACGCCGGTGGATTCCATGGCTACCGTGTCCACGCCGCAGGCGTCGAGCCAGTCGGCCAGCCGCGCGAGCTCGGCGGTGAAGCTCTTGAACTCACGCACAGGCTGGTCGTCGCGGTCGGGTGGGACGGCCACGAAGTGCGAGGCGCTGCCGATGTCGATGCCAGCAGCGTTGGGGTGGGTCAAGGACAGGGTGCTCTGCGAGCGAGCCCGATTGCGCGAAGCCATGTTGTCCTCCAAGATGAGTGGTGGAACGTGGCGCCGGATCGGGTGTGTCGTCTAGATCACTCTCTCAAACGGGATATCGCCGCGCGAGCCCAAGGCCCGCATGACGATTCACCAATGTCGATGACGCAGCCCATGACCACGCTAACCCGCGGGCAATGTGCACCATTGCTGCTTCGGTCTTCCCCGGCGCCACGTTCCACCGTGCCACGATGCAGCGCACTGCGCCAGGTGTTTCTTCCGGACGATTTGCGGGCGAGGCGGGCCGATTACTCCGCTAACCWTTCAATCAACCGGACATGCCCCGGCAAGCCGGGTCATGCCGGTTATCTCAAACGTTAGGCGTCGCGTACATCAGCCATGTCGCTCCCGCAGTTCTCCTCACCGACCAATGCCCGAATAGGTAAGGGCTTGCTGGCACTGGCAGTGTGCCTCGGACTTCTCTCGGCATGGCGCTGGTACGTCGAGGCGCAATTCCTAAAGGCGGCCAGCGTTGCTCAAGGTCTAGTCGTTTCCACAAACAGGAAGATGGACAGCGCTGAGGTTGCGTACCAAGACAACAACGGCGTCAGCCACAAGCTCACTCCTTGGGTCAAAGCCTCTTCTCGCAGGTATGCGGTCGGAGAGAAAGTTGAGGTCCTATACCTTCCCGATGATCCAGTGGTGGCCAAGTTCAATGAGCCGATGCAAATATGGGCAACAACGCATCTGCTCCTGCTCGTCTCGGCGATCGCGGGAAGCATCGGACTTCTCACATACAAGAAGATCATCACTTGGGGGCCGCTAGTTCAGAAACGCCTCAAGGTTGGTCTCTAGCGGCGTGGCTGCGACGCCTAACCCTGTGCTGCAGCGGACGGCTTCGCCGTCCGCTGAGCTTTCACGTTAGCCGCCACATGGAGCGCATCATCGCCGTCCGTGCCGAAATCAACCTCTTCGATGGAAGTCGTAGCGGGAAGACTTCCGGATACAAGTCCGGCATTCGCCCGAACCATTTCTTCGAGGGGCAATCATCGAGCATCGTCGGTGACATTCATTTTGAAGGCCAAGACTTGCTGGTGCTCGGCGGAACGTGCGTTGCAATCGTCCGCTTTCTCTACCCGGAATGGTTCCCACTGCTGGTTCCAGGTGTCACATGGCGCCTACATGAGGGTTCGCGTCATGTGGGAGACGGCCGCGTTCTTGAGGTGCAAGGTGGCGGCTAACCGTTCATTGCAGCCGACCTGCGCCAGCTCCGCTGGCTGGTCGGCTGAACTTCGACGTTAGACGGCTATGGGACGAGCAGCGCTTGTTGAGATTGATCTTGCGAAGGCGAGCACCTCTGAGGAACTTCAAGCGCTCTTACGGGATTCGCTCGACTTCCCTGGTTGGTATGGCTGCAATTGGAACGCCTTCTGGGACGCTATCACCGGCCTAGTCGAAATGCCGGAGACACTTCGCTTCGTCAGTTGGACAGACTTCAGTTC
>NZ_JBFULE010000528.1:0-3749 GCF_056400485.1 Roseateles sp. P5_B10 | reverse complement strand
GCTGGCAGGTCGGGCGGCGGCGCGGCCAAGGCGGTGGCCACGAAGGCACGCAGCGTCAGCCCATGGCGCTGCACGGCCAGTTCGGCCGGGCCGCGCAGCCCAGGTTGCAGTTGCATCAGCCGCTCGATCAGGCCCAGTTCCGTCGCGTCGGCGTCAGGCAGCTCGAAGCGCATGGCCGGGCCGACGGCAAACAGGCCCGCCGCCAGCCAGCCGCGTGCGCCAGGCGGTTGGAATGGGTTGTCAGGCACGAGCAGGTTGTCCAGCAGCGTGGCGGTGCCCAGGTAGCGGCCCGCGCCAGGGTCCAGCGCCTTCATCAGCAGGCTGCCCTGCACCCATTCGGTGGCGCGTTGCCACGGCCGGCGCTTGCCGTTGAGGGCCACCGCAGCCTCCCAGAGATGGGTGCGCTGCACCAGCGACGGCGGCTTCTCCGCGTCGCCCACCAGGCGTTGGGTGTCGTCGTCCAGGTCGGCCTGCAAGGCGGCCACGCGCGCGCGTTCGGCAGAAGGCGGCAGCGCATCGAAGGGGCCGTCGGGGCGGTCGGGGCGGGTCCAGCGCTCAGGCGCCGCACGCTCGGCGCGCTGCAGCGCAACCGCGGTGCCTTCGCCGCCGGCATACCAGGGCTGGTCGCCCTCGATGGGCAGCGACAGGCTGGCGAAGGGCTGCTGGCCGAGCAGTGCCTCGATCGCCCGCCCGGCCGAGATCCCCCAGCCCTGCAGCGTGACCCGACCGCGGCCGCGCAGGCGCAGGCCGGTGATCTGCGGCGCGGCCACCAGCCAGCGCGGCGAAGACCGAGCCGCCACGACACGGTCGCCGCTGCGGCCCAGCAGGGCCAGCTCGCCGCTGCCCTGGAAGCGCGCCTCGATGCCGGCCACGCGGGCGTCGCTGGGCGCCTCGAGCTGGCGGCGGCCGATGAGCTGGCCGCCCCCGGCGTCGAGGTTCAGCGCGGGCAGCAGCCGGCCGTCGCGGGCGAACCAGTCCATGGCCGGCGCATCGGTCGCGGACGCCTCGACCGGCCACACCAGAAAGGGCGCCAGTGGAAAGCCGAGCGCCGCCGACGGGAACAGGCGCAGATGCGTGCCCTTGGGCAGGTCGGGGTCGGGGGCGACGATGCCGGCCGCCGCCGCGTGGGCCGAGAAATAGCGAGGGTCAACGAGCCAGCTGTTCATGCGGCCTCCTGGGCAAAACTGGGCTGCAGCGGAACTTCAAGCAGCCCCTGCAACGGCTTGGGTGGCAGGCCGATGGGCTGGTCGGTGCAATGCAGGCGCAGCCTGGGCATGACCCACGCGAAGCCGATGCCGCGCCGCGTGCGCCGCGGCACGAAGGGCACGGACGCGGCGAACAGCAGCCGCGAGCCGCTGCGGTCGCGCAGCCGCACGTTGAAGTTGGCGCTGTTGGCGCCGCTCACGAGCTGCAGGTCGGTCACATCGAAACGGCCGTCTCGGTGCACCGGCTCGGGCGATTCGATCAGCGCGCCGGCGCACAGCCAAGGTGTTCCCGCGGCCACCGGCGGCAGCCACAGCAGGCTGATGCGCGGCTCGGCGGCGGCGGGCCATCCGTCCATCCCGAGGCTGTCGAGGAAGGCATCGAAGGCGGCGTCATCCCCCTTGCTGACCTGCGCGGCCAGCACCGTGCCGGGCTGCAGCGCCACGTCGCCCTGCGGGTGACCAGCCAGGCCGCTGATCGGGAAGTGCAGGCCCGCCAGCATCTCGGTGCCGGTGGCCCAGCGCGAGGTGCGAAAGCTCACGCCGGGCAGCCGCCCGTCCGCCACGCCTTCCCGCTTTGACTTGGCCAGCGCGAACACCTCGTACCAGGTGTCGCGCGTGAGCGTCACGTCCACACGCAGCTCGGCCACGTTGGGCGCCAGGCCGCAGGTCGAGGCGAGATAGGCATTGGCGATGACGGCGGCGCTGCCGGCCAGTTGTGTGGTGCTGGTGACCCAGGCGAGCTTGGGCACGAGCAACTGGTCGGGCTCCACCTCCTCGGGCTGGTCGAGCCGGCGCAGGCCGCACAGCAGCTCGTACTTGTAGGCCGCGGCCAGCAGCGCCACGTGGCCCGGTGCGAAGCGCATGCGCACGGGGTCGTGGGCAAACCGGTGCAGTTCGCTCTGCGCGGGCTCATAGCCCAGCAGGTAGCGCTGGAGCATGGCCGGGTCAAAGAAATCGCGCTTGCGGTGGATCAAGTCGAGATAGGCATGCGTGCTGGGTGCCGGCTTGCCGCCCGCCCCGAGCAGCGGCGCGGTGCGAAACCAGTAGCTGCGCACGCTTTCGGTCGTGACATCGGCGGGTCGCGTCGCCAGCACCTGCTTTTGGCCCTTGTCATCCACCTCGTACAGCGTGCCGGACCAGCGCATGCTCACATCGATGCGGTACAGCCGCCCGGGGTCGAGCACGGCGCGGCGCGTTTTCGATGGCTTTGCGTCGGCCTTGGGCGGTCCGTCGTCGGCAGCCTTCTTCTGCTTGGCCGCTTCGGCAGCCGTGGCGGCATTGCGCGCCGCAGCGGCGGCGGCGGCCGACAGCGTGATGCCGCCCAGCGCCAGCAAGCCCAGCCGCGTCCCTGCGACGCAGCTCGCCTCGATGAGCTTGACGGCGCCGTCGGCGGGCGGCAGCCAGCGCACGGCCAGCCAGCCGTCGCCCAGATCCGCTTGCAGATCGGGTGCCCAGCGGCGCGCCAGGTCGTCGACGACGACAAAGGGCCGCGCCCCGGCGGCATTGGCCTGCCAGTCGGTGGCGCGCACCACCAGCCACAGGCGCGGCTGCGTCAGCGCCTCGTCGGGCACGATGCGCAGGTCGTGCCGCGGCTGCACGCGCTGGAAGGCGAAGTCGATGCGCGGCGTGAACTGCACGGCGCCGGGGTCGAGCCAGGCGTTGAACTGCCGCCCGTCCAGCGACTGCGGCGCGAACGGCCACACGCGCGGGCCGGTGTAGCCCATGTGCAGGGGCAGCAGGTTCGCCGCGGTCTTGTCGAGCACGACGGGGGCTAGCGCGGGCTGCGTCAGCAAAAGCTCCACGCGCGCCCGCACCTGGCTTTGCAGCGGGTCGGCGCTGTGCGGGTCGGGCGGCAACCGGAAACCACTGCCTTCGCGCGCGGCCGAGCCGCCCAGCGCCCAGCCGAAATGTGCATCCGCCCGCAGATGACAGACGTCGGCGAGCTCCTGCAGCGGCTTTCCCGCCACGCCTGCGCCCGCGTCGCCCACCGCATGCATCCACGGGTCGCGAAAGGGCGTCAGCAATAGCAGCTCGGCCGGCTGCGGCTGGCCGCCGGCATCGCCATGCTTGCCTCCGTGCCAGGCACTGCTGAAAGGCCCGGCGACCACCACGTCGGCCTCGGTGGCGTCGATCAGCGCCACGTCCAGCAGCTCCCAGTCGTAGCTGAGCAGATCGCTGCCGAGGGGCTTGGCACGCAAGCCCTCGGGGTAGCCGCCGGCATCGGGGAATTGCGCCGAGGCGAACGACAGCTTGGGCGCGGTGCTGAAGGCCAGCAGCGGGATGCTGTCGGGCCACACCGCACTCTCGGGCGTCGCATCCTCGGGCCTGGTGGCCAGCGGCGCCAGGCGGTGGTATTGGTCGTCCACCAGCGAATGCCCGTGGCCATCCAGCGGGTGCTCGGGCTCGGGCACCTTGTCCTTGGGCGACGGGCTGCCGTACTCCAGCGTCACGCACTTGCGGATCTCGTCGAAGAACAGGTCGATGCTGCCGCACAGCTCGGCCTTCACGTGTGGGTCGGAACCGTCCACCAGCACGACGTTGATG
>NZ_JBFULE010000527.1:0-3762 GCF_056400485.1 Roseateles sp. P5_B10 | reverse complement strand
GCATTGAGCGCCGACGCCGCCCCGCCGGTGCCCCCCGCCGATGCCGACCTCGCCGTGCAGGCCCGCGACGCCTGGGTCAAGCGCGACCGCAAGCGCCTCACAGCCTTCGTCGAGGCGGCTCGCGCCCAGAACCATCCGCTGGCCGGCTGGGTCGAGTACTTCGACCTCAATGCGCGGCTCAGCGAAGTGCGCCAGCCCGAGATGGACGCCTTCTACGCGCGCTATCCCGGCAGCTATGTCGAGGACAGGCTGCGTAACGACTGGCTGCTGGAACTGGGCCACCGCCGCGACTGGGCCAATTTCAGGCGCGACCATGCCAGCTATCAGATGCGCGACGACCGCGAGGTCGCCTGTTACGTCATGCTGGCGGACCATGTCGCCGGCACCAAGGTCGATGCCGACGCCGCCCGCACCACGTGGATGGCCCAGAAGGACGGCGATGACGGCTGCCAGCAGCTCGCGGCCGCCATGGTCGAGGCCGGCCAGTTCAAGCCCGACACCCTGTGGGCCAAGGCCCGCCTGGCCACCGAGCAGGGCCGCCCGCGCGCCGCGCGTCAGGCCGTCGCCCTGCTTTCAGCCAAGCCCCTCGACCAGAAGCTCGCCGAGCTGCAGGACAACGCCGGCCGCTACCTGACGCGCAAGGCCCGCACCTCGCCGCGCCCCGAGGCGGAGCTGACGGCGCTGGCCCTGGCCCGCGTCGCCGGCAACGACCCCGATCAGGCCGGCGACCTGCTGCAGGACAAATGGAGCAAGCTGCCCGCCGACCTGCAGGCCTGGCTGTGGGCGCAGATCGGCCGCCAGTCCGCGCTGCGCCTGCAGGACGACGCCCTCGCCGCCTTCGCTCGCGCCGAGAAGCTCGCGCCCGACCTCCCCTGGACCGACGACGCCCTGGCGTGGCACGCCCGCGCCGCGCTGCGCGCCCGCCAGCCGGCCGCAGCCCTGCGCGCGATCGAGCGCATGACGTCGATCGAGCAGCGCGACCCGGCCTGGGTCTACTGGAAGGCCCGCGCCACGCGGCAACAGGGCGACCAGCCGGCCGCTCGTGCCCAGCTCGCCGCGCTGGCGACCACGCCGCTGAACTACTTCGGCCGCCTCGCCGCCGAGGACATCGGCCTGCCCACGCCGCTGCCGCCCGCGCCCGCGCCGCTGACGACCGAGGAGCGCCGCGCCGCGCGCAGCCACCCCGGCCTGACCCGGGCCTTGTCGCTGATCAACCTCGGCCTGCGCAGCGAGGGCGTGCGCGAATGGAATTTCTCGCTGCGCGGCATGGGCGACCGCGCCTTGCTGGCCGCCGCCCAGGAAGCCTGCGACCGTGAGGTCTGGGACCGCTGCATCAACACCAGCGAGCGCACCAAGGCCGAGATCGACATCGCCCAGCGCTACCCCACGCCGCATCGCGCCGAGTTGCAGCGCGAAGCGCAGGCCGCCGGGCTCGACGCCGCCTATGTCTACGGCCTGATCCGCCAGGAATCGCGTTTCGTGCTGGACGCACGCTCGCACGTCGGTGCGGCCGGCCTGATGCAGGTCATGCCCGCCACCGCCAAATGGACGGCCAAGAAGGTGGGCCTGAACTACAACGCCGAGTTGATGCACGATCGCGACTTCAACCTGCGCATCGGCACCAACTACCTGAAGCTGGTACTGGACCGCTTCGAAGGCGCCCAGGCCCTGGCCGCGGCGGCCTACAACGCCGGCCCCGGCCGCCCCGCGCGCTGGCGCGATGGCCCCGTCATCGACGCGGCCATCTGGGCCGAGAACATTCCGTTCAACGAGACGCGCGACTATGTGCGCAAGGTGCTGCTCGGCGGCGCCATCTACGCCCAGGTGCTGGGCCTGCCAGCCACCAAGCTGCGCGAGCGCCTGGGGCAAAGCATCGGGCCTGCCGGCGCACGCGATGCCGACGTCAGCGACGTGCCGCCCGCAGCGGTGGGGGAGTCCAAATCATGAGCCTGTCCGTATTGGTCCTGGGCGGCAGCGGCTTTGTCGGCCGCGCCTTGTGCGAACAGCTGACGCGCCGCCTCGGCGCCGAGGCTCGCGTCACCGTGCCCACGCGCCGCCTGCCGCATGCGCAAGCCGTGCAGAGCCTGCCAGGCGTCACCGTCGTGCAGGCCGACGTGTTCCACGAMCTGCCAGACCTGGTGAGAGGCCATGACGCCGTCGTCAACCTCGTCGCCATCCTGCAGGGCAGCATGGCCGCCTTCGAGCATGTGCATGTCGAGTTGCCCAAGCGCATTGCCGCGGCCGGTGCGAAGCGCCTCGTGCATGTCAGCGCCCTGGGTATTGGTGGGGGGATGAGCGAGCATGCGCCGTCGCGCTATCTGCGCAGCAAGGCCGCTGGCGAAGCTGCGCTGCAGGTCGCGGCGCAGACCCATCCGCTGGAGCTGACGCTGCTGCGCCCCTCGCTGGTTTTTGGCGACGGCGACAAGAGCGTCAACCTGTTCGCGCGGCTGCAGGGCTTGTTCCCGGTGATGCCGTTGGGCGGGGCGAATGCGCGGCTGCAGCCGGTGTGGGTGCAGGACTTGGCCCGTGCCCTCGTCGAGACGCTGCTGCGCCGCGAGACCATCGGCCAGACCTACGAGATCGCCGGCCCGCGTGAACTGACGTTGGCCGAGCTGGTACGGCTGGCCGGCCGCGTTGCGGGCTGCGAGCGGCCCATCCTGCGCCTGCCCGGCGCGCTGGCGACGCTGCAAGCCCTCTTCATGGAATGCCTGCCCGGCGAGCCGCTGCTGTCGCGCGACAACCTCGCATCGCTCACCGTGCCCAATGTACCGAGTGGCAAGCTGCCGGGCCTGGCGGAACTGGGCATTCAGGCCAGTTCGCTGGAGGCCGTGCTGCCGACTTATCTGTCGCCTGACGGCGGCGTTGCACGTCTGGACGCCTGGCGCGCCAGGCGCTGAGCGCGCATCAATCCGTTGCGGATTGCTCATCCCCGGCGCGGCAGCGGCTGTTTAAGCTCGCCGGCTCAACGCGAAAGGTGTCATGAAGCTCTACATCGGCAACAAGAACTACTCGTCCTGGTCCATGCGCAGCGGTGTGCTGCTGGCGGCCTTCGGCATTCCGTTTGAAGAGGTCAAGCTGCGCTTCGACTTCACGCCGGACTCGGAATGGACCCGCGTCATCAGCGGCATCACGCCGACCAAGCGCGTGCCCGTGCTCGTCGAGGACGACGGCTTCACGGTATGGGAGACGCTGGCCATCGCCGAGTACATCGCCGACCGCCACCCTGAACACGCGATCTGGCCCCGCGACACCAAGGCCCGCGCCCGCGCGCGCAGCCTGTGCGCCGAGATGCATGCCAGCTTCATGCGGCTGCGCACGGTTTGCCCGATGAACATCGAGGTCTTCTTCCCCGACGTCGGCGCCAAGCTCTGGGCTGAGGACGAGGCCCTGCGAGCCGACGTGGCGCGGCTGGATGCGGCGTGGAGCGGTGCGCTGGCCAGCAGCGGGGGACCTTTACTGTTCGGCGAGTTCAGCGCGGCGGATGCCTACTTTGCGCCGGTAGCGGTGCGGCTGAGCCGCTTTGGCCTGCCGGTGTCGGAAGCGGCTGCGACGTATCGCGATTCGCTGCTGGCACACCCGGCGGTAGAGGACTGGATCGCGGACTCGATGCGCGAACAGGATTTCATCGTCGAGGACGAGCCTTACCGCAAGAGCCGCTGACATGCTGGAGCTGCGACCCAACTGCGAGCACTGCGATGTTGCGCTGCCGCCTGAATCGACGGCTGCGCGCATTTGCAGCTTTGAGTGCACCTTCTGTGCGGG
>NZ_JBFULE010000526.1:0-3763 GCF_056400485.1 Roseateles sp. P5_B10 | reverse complement strand
CCTTGAGTCCACGCAGGGCTATATCTTCACCTGGCTGATCGGCTACTCGGCGCTGCTGGGGCCGGTGGCGGGCATCCTCATCGTTGACTATTACGTGCTGCGCAAGACCGAGCTGGTGGTGGAAGAGCTCTACCGCGAAGGCGGCCGCTACAGCTACCGCGGCGGCTGGAACATCGCCGCCGTCATCGCCTTCGCCGTCGGCGTCGCGCCCAACATCCCCGGCTTCCTGAATGCCGCTTTCCCGGCGGCCTTTCCCGAGGTCGGCGCCGCGTTCAAGGCCATCTACACCTATGCCTGGTTTGCCGGCCTGGCACTGGCTGCCCTCGTCTATGGCGCGCTGATGGCCGGCAAGACCCAACCTCACTCGCTCACAAGGCGCGCGACATGACTTCTTCTCTCTTGATCCGAGGCGCCGTCGTCGTCAATGCCGACGCCGAGTCCCGCACTGATGTGCTGTGCGTCGACGGCCGCATCGCCGCCATCGGCGAACGCGCCGCGCGCGAAGCACCGGCCGGCACCACGACGCTCGACGGCACCGGCCAGTACCTGCTGCCCGGCGGCATCGACCCGCACACGCATATGCAGCTGCCCTTCATGGGCACGGTCACGCAGGACGACTTTTTCACCGGCACCGCCGCGGGGCTGGCCGGCGGCACGACGTCCATCATCGACTTCGTCATCCCCAACCCGCAGCAGCCGCTGATGGACGCCTACCAGCAGTGGCGAGGCTGGGCCGAGAAGAGCGCGTCCGACTACGCCTTCCACGTGGCCGTGACTTGGTGGAGCGAGCAAGTGCACGCCGACATGGGCACGCTGGTACGCGAGGAAGGCGTGAACAGCTTCAAGCACTTCATGGCCTACAAGAACGCCATCATGTGCGACGACGAGACGCTGGTGAACAGCTTCAAGCGTGCGCTCGAACTCGGCGCCATGCCGACCGTGCACGCCGAGAACGGAGAGCTCGTCTACCTGCTGCAGGCCGAGGTCGCCAAGATGGGCATCACCGGCCCCGAGGGCCACCCGATGTCGCGCCCGCCGATGGTGGAAGGCGAGGCCGCCAACCGCGCCATCGCGATTGCCGATGTGCTGGGTGTGCCCATCTATATCGTGCACGTCAGCTGCATCGAGAGCGCCGAGGCGATTGCGCGTGCGCGTGCGCGTGGCCAACGGGTCTACGGCGAGGTGCTGGCCGGCCATCTGCTGATCGACGACAGCGTCTATCGCGACCCGTCTTTCGAGAAGGCTGCCGCCTATGTGATGAGCCCGCCCTTCCGCCCCAAGATCCACCAGGAGTTCCTGTGGCGCGGCCTGCAATCGGGCCAGCTGCACACGACGGCAACCGACCACTGCACCTTCTGCGCCGAACAGAAGGCCGCCGGCAAGGACAACTTCGCCAAGATCCCCAACGGCTGCGGCGGCGTGGAAGAGCGCATGGCCGTGTTGTGGGATGCCGGCGTCAACTCCGGCCGCCTCACGCCGAGCGAGTTCGTCGCCATCACATCGGCCAACGCGGCCAAGCTCTTCAATATGTACCCGCGCAAGGGCGTCATCGCCGAGGGGGCGGACGCCGACCTCGTGCTGTGGGACCCGGCCGGCATCAAGACGTTGAGCGCCAAGACACAGTTCTCCAGGAACGACTTCAACATCTTCGAGGGCCGCACGGTGCGTGGCATCCCCAGCCACACCATCGCGCAGGGCCGCGTGGTGTTCGCTCGGGGCGAGCTGCGGGCGGAACAAGGCAAGGGCCGCTATCTGAAGCGCCCGCCGTTCGGCCCGCAGTTCGACGCGGCGGCCAAGCGCGCTGCCGACCTGCAGCCCACCGCCGTGGCCCGATGAACACCCAGACCGTCATCCCGCAGCTGCGCATGACGGACGCGGCGCGAGCGCAAGCCTTCTATATCGATCAGCTCGGGTTCAGCATCGACTGGCAGCACCAGTTCGAGCCCGGCCTGCCCCTCTTCCTGCAGATCACGCGCGACGGCCAGACGATCTTCCTGAGCGGCCACGCCGGCGACTGCGCGCCCGGCGGCGCCGTCTACTTCTGGGTGCCCGACGCCGACGCGGTCTATGCCGCCTTCACGGCCAAGGGCGTGAAGCCCGTCAAGGCCATCGAAGACATGCCCTGGGGTGTGCGCGAGTTCCTGCTCGTCGACCCCGACCACAACAAGCTGCGCTTCGGCACGAAGCTCTAAGGATTCGTCATGGATACCGTCGTCACCCGCCCCGACATCACGAAGCTGCGCGTCAACGGCCAACGCCTCTGGGACTCGCTGATGGAACTGGCCCAGATCGGCGCCACCGAGAAAGGCGGCGTCTGCCGCCTGACACTGACCGACCTCGACAAGCAGGGCCGCGACCTCGTCACGCGCTGGGCGCGCGAAGCCGGCATGACGGTCACCATCGACCAGATCGGCAACGGCTTCATGCGACGCGCGGGCCGCAACAACAGCCTGCCGCCCATCATGACCGGCAGCCACATCGACACCCAGCCCACGGGCGGCAAGTTCGACGGCAACTACGGCGTGCTGGCCGGCATCGAGGTCGTGCGCACGCTCAACGACCACGGCATCGAGACCGAGGCGCCCATCGAGGTCGCCTTCTGGACCAACGAAGAAGGCTCGCGCTTCGTGCCCGTCATGATGGGCTCGGGCGTGTTCGCCAAGGCCTTCACGCTGGAGCACGCCTACGCGGCGACCGACACCGAAGGCAAGACGGTCAGGGGTGAGCTGGAGCGCATCGGCTACATCGGCAGCCAGGTGCCCGGCGACCACCCCATCGGTGCCTACTTCGAGACCCACATCGAGCAGGGCCCGGTGCTGGAGGACCATGACAAGACCATCGGCGTCGTCACCGGCGTGCTGGGCATCCGCTGGTATGACTGCGTCGTCACCGGCATGGAGGCCCACGCCGGCCCCACACCGATGGCGCTGCGCAAGGATGCGCTGCAAGTCGCGACCAAGCTGATGCAGGAGGTCGTCGCCTGCGCCCATCGACACCCGCCGCACGGCCGTGGCACGGTGGGCATGGTGCAGGTGCACCCCAACAGCCGCAACGTCATCCCCGGCCGCGTCAAGTTCAGCATCGACCTGCGCAACGCGACCGACGCGCTGTGCGAGGCGATGGACGCCGACATCCGCGCCGTCGCCGCCAAGCTGAGTGCCGACAGCGGCCTGCCCATCGAGATCACGCCCGTCAGCGCCTACCCGGCCCAGCCCTTCCACGCCGACTGCATCGCCGCCGTGCAGAAGGCCGCCGATGCGCTGGGCTACAGCAATATGCGCGCGGTCTCCGGCGCCGGCCACGACGCCGTCTACATGGCGAGGTTGGCGCCCGCTGGCATGATCTTCATCCCCTGCAAGGACGGCATCAGCCACAACGAGATCGAGGACGCCAAGCCCGAGCACATCGAGGCGGGGTGCAATGTGTTGTTGCAGACGATGCTGGAACGGGCGGGCTGACGCTTCGCTTGAGAATGCGGAATGCAGTGGAGGCGAAAACTGATTTGGTGCGGCAGCGTCGTCCTAGCAGTTGGGCTGCTCTTCGCCGACAACCTTTGGGGCTACTACCGCTTTAAAACCGTGTGCGCGGCCCAAGGGGGAATGCATGGCAACCAATTGCTGGAGCGAGATGCGGGTTGGATGGTTCGTGAAGGCCACGTTGCGAGCGTTCGATACCCATTGAGCTTTGAGGCCGTCAAGTTCGTCCGATATCGCAACGAGCAGGACGGCCTGACCTACGACGTGTACAGGCAGGAGAAGCACAC
>NZ_JBFULE010000525.1:0-3767 GCF_056400485.1 Roseateles sp. P5_B10 | reverse complement strand
GCATGGATCTGGTCGGGTGTCAGCTTCAGCGTGGTGGACTGCTGCACACGGTGGGCATACCAGGCCTTGCCGTCGGGCAGGGCCGACCAGCCCGTGCTCTTGCGCGCCTTGGGCATGTACTCGTCGCGCACAAAGGCCAGCAGGCGGGCATAGGCGGGCAACACGCCCGTCGACAGCAACTTGCGCATCTCGGCCGCAATGCGCTCGCGGTCGGCGGCGGGCACAGCCTCGGGGAAGTTCTTGATCGGCCCCCAGAACAAGCTCTTCTCGGGGTCGGTCACGGCCAGGGCCGTCAGCTGCGGCAGCACCTTTTCCATGACCGCGCGCGGCTGGGTCACGCCGGCCTTGAGGCCGTCGCGCATATTGGCAATGCTGCCGTCGAACAGGGGCACCGCCAGAGCCAGGCGCTTGAGCCAGTCGTCGTAGTCCTTGGTCGTCCTGAAGGGCTGGATGGATTGGCCCGTGCCCATCTGCGCCAGGAAGCTGGGCAGGCCACCGATCTGGCTGATGGGCTGCATCCAGTCCGGGAAGCGCTCGCCAGCCAGGTTCTGCTCCAGGTCGAGCTTGAGGATGCTGTAGGAGACGCGGTCCCTGGGTTCCAGTTTGGCCTTGCTGAAACCGGTCAGGGCCTTCAATTGCTCCTGCAACTCGCGCTTGGCCTGGACGCGGTAGGCCGCGGTCGTGGTGTCGATGAGGCGGTCGTTGTAGCGCGGGTCTCCGAGGGACGTGGCGAGGATGGGCTGGCGCTGCAGCGTCAGTTCCCACTGGGCATCCAGCCATTGGTGGAAGCGTTCGCTCTCGGTGGGAGCGGCCCAGGTGGGCAGGCTTGCGACAAGCAGGCTCAGGGCAAGGCGACGACGCATGAGGTCTCCAGTTTCGAGGTGGCGCGATGCTAGCTATAGACCTGCTGACAGCCAAAGGGCATGGCTTCCCTAGAATCGCGGGCCTGTTAACACCACGGCAATGGGCCGCGAAGGCCAGCCGCCAGGGCCAATCAAGGCGCAGCGCGCCGGCCGCACTCATGTGCGGGCAAGCGCTGCAACGCAGAGTGGTCCTGGCAGCTGGCCTTCCCGGAGGGTTGTGGCCAGAAAGGCCGCGCGCGGCGTTGCAAATCCTCGCCGGATGACCGACCCGGCTGCGGTTTGCGCCTTGCTCGCGGCCTTTCTGGTCACAACGCGGCCCATCGCCGTGGTGTCAACAGGCCCCTGCCCCGCTTCGGGGCTGTTGTCGTTTGTAGAGCTCCATGACGCTGCCATCGCTGCCGGCCATTGCGCCGGGCAAGAAGTTCACCCACCCTCGCCCCGTCGGCTCAGCCGACGCCCTGCTGCTCGCGCGCTTCGTGCAGCAGCAGCGCGACGCCGGGCGCATGGCCGCCATCTTCACGGCCGAGCCGGGCGACACGCAGCGCCTGGAAGACGAGCTGAAGTTCTTCGCGCCCGAGCTCAAGGTGGCTGTCTTCCCCGACTGGGAAACCCTGCCCTACGACAGCTTCAGCCCCCACCAGGACCTGATCTCCGAGCGTTTGGCAACGCTGTGGGAGCTGCTGCAAAGCAAAAAAACGAAAAGCATCGACGTGGTGCTGATGCCCGCATCGACTGCGCTGACGCGCCTCGCGCCGCCCAGCTTCCTGGCCGGCACCACCTTCAACTTCAAGCAGAAGCAGCGCCTGGACGAGGCCTCGCTGCGCTCCCAGCTCACGCTGGCCGGCTACACCCACGTCAGCCAGGTCGTGCAGCCGGGCGAGTACGCCGTGCGCGGCGGCCTCATCGACTTGTTCCCCATGGGCTCTGCCGTGCCCTATCGCGTCGATCTGTTCGGCGACGAGGTCGATTCCATCCGCACCTTCGACCCCGACAGCCAGCGCAGCCTCTACCCCGTGCCCGAGGTGCGCCTGCTGCCCGGCCGCGAATTCCCGATGGACGAGGTGGCGCGCAAGAAGTTCCGCGAACGCTGGCGCGAGAAGATGGACGGCGACCCGAGCAAAGCGCGCATCTACCGCGACATCGGCGAGGGGATCGCCTCAGGTGGCATCGAGTACTACCTGCCACTGTTTTTCGACCAGACGGCCACGGTCTTCGACTACCTCGGTGGCGAAGCCGGCCTGGCCCTGCACGGCGAGGTGGATGAAGCCATCCAGCGCTTCTGGACCGACACCAAGGAGCGCCACCGTTTCCTGCAGCACGACCCCGAGCGGCCGCTGCTGCCGCCGCAAGAGATCTTCCTGACGGCCGAGGACTTCTTCGGCCTGACCAAGCCGCACGCGGTGCTGTCGGTGCGCGGCGGCGAGCCGGTGGACTTCGCCCGGCCTCTGCCCGACATCAGCGTCGAGCGCGGCGTGCAGGAACCGCTGGCCCGCCTGGCCGCCCACCTGAAGGCGACGCCGCACCGCGTGCTGCTCCTGGCCGAGAGCGAAGGCCGCCGCGAGAGCCTGCTGGAGCAGCTGCGCGACAGCAAGATCGAACCGCCGTCGGTCAAGGACCTGGCCGAGTTCCTGGCCGGCGACGAGAAATACGCAATAACCGCCGCGCCGCTGGCGACGGGATTCTTTTGGAACGACGCGCAGCAACCCGTTCAGCTTTTCACTGAGACGGAACTGTTCGCGACGATGCCGACGACCCGGCGGCGGCGCAAGCAGGAGCAGGTCAGCGACGTCAATGCGCTGATCAAGGACCTGTCCGAGCTGAAGGTGGGCGACCCGGTCGTGCACATCAACCACGGCATCGGCCGCTACCAGGGCCTGGTCAACATCGACGTGGGCGACGGCAGTTCGGAGTTCCTGCACCTGGAGTACGCCGACAAGGCGACGCTGTATGTGCCGGTGGCCCAGCTGCACCTGATCGGCCGCTACACCGGCGTGAGCGCCGAGGAAGCACCGCTGCACAAGCTGGGCTCGGGCCAATGGGAGAAGGCCAAGCGCAAGGCCGCCGAGCAGGTGCGCGACACCGCCGCCGAGCTGCTCAACCTCTACGCCCGCCGCGCTGCTCGCGAGGGCCATGCCTTCCGCTACTCGGGCCACGACTACGAGGCCTTTGCGGCGTCCTTCGGCTTCGAGGAAACGCCCGACCAGCGTGCCGCCATCCACTCCGTCATCCAGGACATGATCAGCCCCAAGCCCATGGACCGCCTGGTCTGCGGCGACGTGGGCTTTGGCAAGACCGAGGTGGCGCTGCGCGCGGCCTTTGTCGCGGTGATGGGCGGCAAGCAGGTTGCCATCCTGGCGCCCACCACGCTGCTGGCCGAGCAGCATTACCAGAACATCGTCGACCGCTTCGGCGCCTGGCCGGTCAAGGTGGCGGAGATGAGCCGCTTCCGCTCGGCCAAGGAGATCAAGGCCGCGATGGAGGGCATTGCCGACGGGACGCTGGACATCGTCGTGGGCACGCACAAGCTGCTGTCCGCCGAGGTCAAGTTCAACCGCCTCGGCCTGCTCGTCATCGACGAGGAACACCGCTTCGGCGTGCGCCACAAGGAGGCGATGAAGGCCATGCGCGCCGAGGTCGACGTGCTGACGCTGACGGCCACGCCGATTCCCCGCACGCTCGGCATGGCCTTGGAAGGCCTGCGCGACCTCAGCGTCATTGCCACCGCGCCGCAGCGCCGCCTGGCCATCAAGACCTTTGTGCGCGCCGAAAGCAGCGGCACCATCCGCGAGGCGGTGCTGCGCGAGTTGAAGCGCGGCGGCCAGGTCTACTTCCTGCACAACGAGGTCGAGACCATCGAGAACCGGCGCCAGAAGCTCGAGGAGCTGGTGCCCGAGGCGCGCATCG
>NZ_JBFULE010000524.1:0-3780 GCF_056400485.1 Roseateles sp. P5_B10 | reverse complement strand
GGACTTGATCATGCCCAGCTCGAAGCGGGCCTTCTCCTCGACCATCTCCAGGCCCTCGCGCAGATCACGCAGTTCGGCCTGCAACTGGGCGTTGCGGGCCCGGGCCTTGTCGTTGTCGGCCTGGGCCTGGCTCAGCTCCTCCCGGAGCTGAGCGACGTGCGGAATGCTGCCCCGGCCCACCCAGAGCTGGGCTTGGATGGCGATCAGGAAGATCGCCAGGACCGCGGCAAGCGCCTTCAAGCTTTACTTGAGGTTGTAGAAGGCGGCACGGCCGGGATAGAAGGCGACGTCGCCCAGGTCTTCCTCGATGCGCAGCAGCTGGTTGTACTTGGCCATGCGGTCCGAGCGCGACAGCGAACCGGTCTTGATCTGGCCGGCATTCAGGCCGACGGCGATGTCGGAGATGGTGCTGTCCTCGGTCTCGCCCGAACGGTGCGAGATGACGGCGGTGTAGCCCGCGCGCTTGGCCATCTCGATGGCGGCGAAGGTCTCGGTCAGCGTGCCGATCTGGTTGATCTTGATCAGGATGGAGTTGGCAATGCCCTTGGAAATGCCTTCCTGCAGGATCTTGGTGTTGGTGACGAACAGGTCGTCACCAACGATCTGCACGTTCTTGCCCAGGCGGTCGGTCAGGATCTTCCAGCCGTCCCAGTCGCCTTCGGCCATGCCGTCTTCGATGGAGATGATCGGGTACTTGTCGACCCAGGTGGCCAGCATGTCGGTCCACTCCTGCGCGGTCAGCTGGATGCCGCCTTCGCCTTCGAGCACGTACTTGCCGTCCTTGTAGAACTCGCTCGCGGCGCAGTCCAGGGCGATGGCGATCTGGTCGCCGGCGCGGTAGCCGGCCTTGTCGATGGCCTGCAGGATCAGCTGGATGGCTGCTTCATGGCTCTCGACGCTGGGCGCGAAGCCGCCTTCGTCGCCGACGGCGGTGGAGATGCCCTTGTCGTGCAGGATCTTCTTCAGCGCGTGGAAGACCTCGGCACCCCAGCGCAGCGCTTCACGGAAGCTCGGCGCGCCCACGGGGACGATCATCAGTTCCTGCAGGTCCAGCGAATTGTTGGCGTGGGCGCCGCCGTTGATGACGTTCATCATCGGCACCGGCAGCTGGCAGCCATTCATGCCGCCGAAGTAGCGGTACAGCGGCAGGCCGGACTCTTCGGCCGCGGCGCGGGCCACGGCCATTGACACGGCCAGCATGGCGTTGGCGCCCAGGCGGCTCTTGTTCTCGGTGCCGTCCAGGTCGATCAGCGTCTTGTCCAGGAAGGCCTGCTCGGAGGCGTCCAGGCCCAGCACGGCCTCGGAGATCTCGGTGTTGATGTGCTCGACGGCCTTCAGCACGCCCTTGCCGAGGTAGCGGCTCTTGTCGCCGTCGCGCAGCTCGATGGCCTCGCGCGAACCGGTGGACGCACCCGACGGCACGGCCGCGCGGCCCATGACGCCGGACTCCAGCAGCACGTCGCATTCGACGGTGGGATTGCCGCGGCTGTCGAGGATTTCTCGACCGACGATGTCAACGATTGCGCTCATGGGGTTGTCTCCAGGAAGTGAAAAATTCGGGCGGGCGCAAGTGTGCCAAGCGGGCGTTACCGTGTCACAACAAGCGGCCGGTGCGTTGGGGCGGGAGTTTAAGTGCTGGGCTGCGTCGGTCCCTGGCGCCATAGCCGCCAGGTGACGGCCGCGAGCAGCACGACGCCCACGCCCAGCACGGCCCACAGCAGCAGGCGGCGCGGGGGTAGAGCGGGTTCCGCGGCTGGCATGGCCTGGGGTGTGAAGGCGCCGAGCTGGGCTCGGCCCAGGCGGGCCTGCTCACGCTGCCAGTCGGGCACCACTTCGGCCAGCGAGCGCGGGCCGGTCTCTGGCGCTGCGGCGCCCACCTGCAGGCTGAAAGGCGGTTCGCCCTGGGCAGCCCACACGAGGCGGGTGACGCGCACGGCCCAGTCCAGGCGCAGGCTGTCGGCGGGCGGCAATGCGGTGCCGCGCGGCGGCAGCAGACGCAGCTCGCTCGCTCCCACGTTCAGCGGCAGCGCCGGTGCGGCGTCGGCCGGGGCATCGCCGCGGTCCACGCGGTAGAACACGCTGCGGGCCACGGTCTGCCACGGTGCTTTCGCGCTTGAGCGCGTCTGCACCTGCACGGGCAGGATCCAAGTGCCCTGCGTGCCGGCCAGCGTCAGGCTCAGCAGGGGCTGCGGGCCGCCGAGCGGGATGACCCAGCCGCCATCGGCATCTGGCGCGGGCAAGGCCGAGCTGCGAACCAGCTGCTGCGGCGCCGCGCCAGCGGGTTGGGCCAGCAGGAAGGCGGCCTCGGGCTGCACGGCGCGCGTGGCGTCGTCCCACACCAGGCGCAGATAGCGTTGCGGACGGCCCGGCAGGGTGACCAGCGGCTGGGCCAGCGGCGCGCCGTCGGTCGTGCGCAGGCCCAGCAACTGACCGGTTCCCAGCACTTGCCAGGCTTGCAGGTCGGGGCTGGTCTCCAGCCGGTAGCCGGCCTGGAAAGCTGCGGCGTCGGTGGGCCAGCGCAGCCGCAGTTGGCGGGGCTCGGCCGGCCATTGGGCCGGCTCGCCCAGGTCCAGCAGCCAGCCGGCGGGAAGCCGATGACGTGGTGCCGACGCGGCGACCGGCGCCGGCGGCAGCGCGGCCAGCTTCAGCTCGCGCTCGGGCATGGTCAGCAGCTCGTCCGGCAGCAGCGCGAAGGGCACGCGGCGGCCCTGGGCGTCGAGCAGCTGCCAGTCGCGCAGGTCGCTGCCCAGGCTGTGCTGCCAGGCTTCGGCCGTGGCATCCAGCGTCAGGAAGGGCGCGGGTTGGGTGATCTGCACCGGCGCGCGGTGCGGGCTGGCTGTGGCCGATGTGGCGGCCAGCAGCACCAACAGCTCAAGAAGGCTTTTTCTCATCTTGTGTAGAGCCCGGCAAAGGCGCGATATAGCCGATGACCAGCATCAACACACCCACGCCGATGAAGGAGACGATGCGCAGCACGGTGCCGCTGCCCTGCAGGTCGAACAGCATCAGCTTCAGCACGACGGCACCCAGCAGCACGGCGCCGGCCAGCCAGGGCGCGCGCTGGTGGCGGCGCGTGCCCAGCAGCATCAGCACCAGGGCCAGGGCGCTCCACAGCAGTGCCAGACCCGTCTGCACGCCGCGGGACTCGAGCCAGCCGTCGACGTGATAGGGCACATCGCCCCAGTGATGGAAGCAGCGGATCAGCATGCCGTTGAGCCAAAGGAAGGCCAGGGCTGCCGGCACAGCCAGCGAGGAAGGCGGCAGCTTGAGCGCGGCAGCAGCCGGGCTGCGCAACCAGGCAACGACGGCCAGCAGCGCCGCGGCGATGCCGAGATCGAGTGGATTCAGCACCGGGATGTAGGGCAGAGGCTGGGCAGTGCCGGGGCTGGCCCAATTGGCGATCAGCACCCAGGCCGAAAGTGCCAGGCTCAGCACGGCAGCGCCCACCTGGGCATAGGCCGCAGGCGCCAAGCGCAGTGGCCAGGCCTGTTGATCGGCAGGGCGACGCTGCTGGCGCAGCACGGCAGCCAGCAGCAGCGCCGGCACCAGCAGCCAGCCCAGCCAACCCCAGGCACTGCCGGGGTCGCCGAGGTCGGCCGTCCAGTGGCGGCCCTGCAGCGCGCCGAGCAGCGCAAATGCCAGCAAGCTGCCGGCATGCGTGGCGTTGCGCAGCAGCGAGGGCCAGTGCGGCGCCGTGCGTTGCAGCACGAGTGCCTGCGCAACCCAGGCCAGCGGCAGTGCCCACACGCCGCCTGCCGACAGCGGCGCGCCGTGCAGCAC
>NZ_JBFULE010000523.1:0-3782 GCF_056400485.1 Roseateles sp. P5_B10 | reverse complement strand
CGGCGTGCGTTCGGTCGTCGTGCGCAACGAGGCCTACTGGAAGCCCGGCAAGCCCTATCTGGACGAGATCGAGTTCGTCGGCATCAGCGACGAGAACGCCCGCGTCAACGCGCTGCTGTCGGGTGGCATCGACCTTGTCGGTGCGGTCAACCCGCGCTCACTGGCGCGCATCGCCGGTACGCCGGGCTTTGCCGTGTTCAAGACGCAGTCGGGCCAGTACTCCGACCTGACCATGCGGCGCGACACCGGCCCTGGCGCCAACCCCGACTTCGTGCTGGGCATGAAGCATCTGTTCGACCGCGAGCAGATGAAGAAGACCATTGCGCTGGACCAGGCCGTCATCGGCAACGACCAGCCCATCGACCCCACCAACCGCTTCCACTTCGCCGGCCTGCCGCAGCGCGCCTTCGACCCCGAGAAGGCGAAGTTCCACTTGAAGAAAGCGGGCGTGTCCAGCGCGGTGCCGGTGGTGTGCTCACCCGCCGCGCTGTACTCGGTCGAGATGGCGTTGCTGCTGCAGCAGACCGCCAAGGAGGTCGGGCTGGACATCGACGTCAAGCGCATGCCGGCCGACGGCTACTGGTCCAACCACTGGCTCAACAGCGCCGTCGGCTTCGGCAACGTCAACCCGCGGCCGAGTGCCGACATGCTGCTGACGCAGTTCTTCAAGTCGGATGCGCAGTGGAACGAGTCGCGCTGGAAGAACGAGAAGTTCGACCAGCTGCTCGTTGCCGCGCGCGGCGAGACCGACCTCGCCAAGCGCCGCCAGATGTATGCCGACATGCAGACGCTGATCCACCAGGAGGCCGGCATCGGCATCCCGTTGTTCCTGGCCAGCCTTGACGGCCACAGCACCAAGGTCAAGGGCCTGTCACCCATCCCGCTGGGCGGGTTGATGGGCTACAACTTTGCCGAGAACGTCTGGCTCGCAGCCTGACGCCGCACTCTCCACCGCGCAAGGCATCCTATGAACGGGATCATCCTCAAGCTGCTCGCGCAGCGCATCGCGTTGTCGCTGCTGTCGCTGCTGGCGGTGTCGGTGATCGTCTTCGCCGTGACGGCGGTGCTGCCCGGCGACGCGGCCCAGGAGCAGCTCGGCCAGGACGCCACGCCCGAGGCCCTGGCTGCGCTGCGGGCGCAGATGGGGCTCGACGTTCCGGCTCCCACGCGCTACCTGCGCTGGCTCGGCGGCCTGGTGCATGGCGACTTCGGCAAGTCCGCGACGGCCTACCAGCCGGTGGCCGAGCTGATCGGCTCGCGGCTGCCCAACTCGCTGCTGCTGGCCGCCATCACGGCGCTGTTCTCGGTGCCGATCGCGCTGGCGGCCGGCATCGCGTCGGCGGTGTGGCGGGGCTCGTGGTTCGACCGCGCCGCGTCCACGGCCTCGGTGGGTGTCGTCTCGGTGCCGGAGTTCCTGATCGCGACGCTGGCAGTGCTGGTGTTCGCGGTGCAGCTGCGCTGGCTGCCGGCGCTGTCCTATGTCAACGACATCGAATCGATGGGCCAGGTGCTGAAGGCCTTCGCGATGCYGGTGCTGACGCTGACCTGCGTGATCGTCGCCCAGATGATGCGCATGACGCGTGCGGCGGTCATCGACCAACTGGAGGCGCCCTATGTGGAGATGGTTCGCCTGAAGGGCGCCTCGTCGCTGCGCATCGTCATATGCCACGCCTTGCCCAACGCCGTCGGCCCGATCGCCAACGCGGTGGCGCTGAGCCTGTCCTACCTGCTGGGCGGCGTGATCATCGTCGAGACGATCTTCAACTATCCCGGCGTGGCCAAGCTGATGGTCGACGGTGTCGCGCAACGCGACACGCCACTGGTGCAGGCCTGCGCCATGCTGTTTTGCAGCGGCTATCTGATCCTCGTCACGGCCGCGGACATCTGCGGCATCGTCGCCAACCCGCGGCTGCGTCACCGCTGAACGGAGCACAGGCATGACCGTCATTTCCATTCCCCTGCCTGTCGGGCGCTCGGTGGCCTGGCGCCGCCGGCTCGCGCAGTTCGGCCCTTCGGGTCTGCTCGGCCTCGTGGTCCTGACCTTCTGGGTCCTGGCCGCACTGTTCGGCCCCGCGCTGCTGGCCCGCACCGGCGCCCAGGGCGGTGGTGCCGTGTTCGCACCCATCAACGCCCACCACTGGCTAGGCACCGACTATCTGGGCCGCGACATGCTGGCCCGCGTCATCGAAGGTGCCCGCTACACCGTCGGCGTGGCTCTGGTCGCCACACTGCTGGCCAGCGGCACGGGCACCTTGCTGGCGCTGCTGGCGGCCGCCAGCGGGCGCTGGATCGACGGGACCTTGAGCCGCCTGCTGGACACGCTGACGGCCATTCCGAGCAAGATGTTCGCGCTGCTGATCGTGGCCGGCTTCGGTTCGTCGGTGCCCGTGCTGATCCTGACGGCCGCCGTCATCTATGTGCCGGGCGCCTACCGCATCGGCCGCTCGCTGGCCGTGAACATCAATGCGATGGACTACGTGACCGTGGCCCGCACGCGCGGCGAGGGCACCTGGTATGTGATGCGGCGCGAGATCCTGCCCAACATCCTCGGCCCGATGCTGGCCGACCTGGGGCTGCGCTTCGTCTACGTCGTGCTGCTGCTGGCGTCCTTGAGCTTTCTCGGCCTGGGCGTGCAGCCGCCGATGGCGGACTGGGGTTCGCTGGTGCGCGAGAACATCGGCGCGCTGGCCGATGGTGGCGCCTCGGTGATTGCGCCGGCCGGGGCAATAGCCAGCCTGACCATCGCCGTGAATCTGGTGATCGACAACCTGCCGGGTCGCAAGGCCCGCGAGAGGGGAGCACGCTGATGGGCAGCCTTGTTGAAGTGAGCAATCTGACGGTCACAGCCGGCGACGCGACGCTGGTCGACGCGCTATCGTTCACGATCCACCCCGGTGAAGTGCTGGCGCTGATCGGTGAGTCCGGCTCGGGCAAGACGACCACGGCGCTGGCCCTGATGGGCTATGCGCGTCAAGGCTGCCGCATCGCGGCGGGGCAGGTCCGCATCGGCGATGTCGACGTGCTCAAGCTCGACCCGCGCCAGCTGCGCGGCCTGCGCGGCCGCAAGGTCACCTACATCGCGCAGAGCGCGGCGGCGTCGTTCAACCCGTCGCGCACCATCCTCGACCAGGTCGTGGAGCCGGCGACGCTGCACGGCACGCTGTCGCGCCCGGCGGCTGAACTGAAGGCGATCGCGCTGTTCCGCGAGCTGGCGCTGCCCGACCCGGAAGGCATTGGCGCGCGCTACCCGCACCAGGTGTCAGGCGGCCAGCTGCAGCGGCTGATGGCGGCGATGGCGCTGATCACCGACCCCGATGTTGTCATCCTCGACGAGCCGACCACGGCGCTGGACGTGACGACGCAGGTGGAGGTGCTGCGCGCCTTCAAGCGGGTGGTGCGCGAGCGCCAGGTCACGGCGGTCTACGTCAGTCATGACCTGGCGGTCGTGGCCCAGATGGCCGATCACATCCTGGTGCTGCGCGGTGGCTGCATGCAGGAGCTGGGTGGCACCGACCGTGTGATCAGCCAGCCAGCGCATGAGTACACCCGCGAACTGCTGGCCGCCGCACGGCCGGTGGCGCGCGATGCGGGCCATGACGCCGGCAGCACGCCGACGCTGCTGGAGGTCAGCGGCCTGAGCGCCGGCTACGGCGCGCGGGATGCCCAGGGCCGGCCGCGGGTGTGCATCCTGCAGGACATCGACCTGCGGCTCGAGCGCGGCCAGGCCGTGGGCGTCATCGGCGAATCGGGCTCCGGCAAGACGACGCTGGCCCGCGCCGTCG